>JAEZDX010000303.1 GCA_023417975.1 Bacillota bacterium | reverse complement strand
TTATTATGCCGTTAATTATACCCCATTTCTCCTCTTGAACACTCACTAAGGTTTTCGGTTCATCATCCTCTCCCGATAAAGCGTTATACTTTACCAGTCGTGCACTCATTCATATTCCTCCCACCTTCTATATCCTCTAACAAGTTTCAATTACTGACATAATGCTGCTATACTATAGCATATGCCGGACTTAATTATGATGTTCAACTTATTTGTATTTATCAGGAGCACCACTACAAATTATGAATAATATATAATGTAAACTTGAAACATAGAGGTGATTGCCTTGATAAATCTAAAGATTGAACAATATAATAAAGACTTTGAAAAGAAATGGGACAAATTTATATTAAATGATTCCCTTAACGGTACCTTTCTGCAGACTAAAAACTTTCTTAATTATCATCCCATTGATAGATTCGAGGATGACTCACTAATAATTATCAAGGGAACGGATACTATTGCCGCCTTAATTCCAGCCTGCACTATGTATGAGGGTTCTGAAAAAATCTTTTTTTCTCATCCGGGAAGCACATTTGGCGGAATATTATTACGAAGCTCCTTTAATAATATTGAACATGTACACAGCTTGTTTTTATCCTTTAATGAATATATAAAGAAAAATAATTACACTAAGGTTATTTTTAAGAATACGAGTTCTCTATTTTCAAAAGGTAATACTACCTTGATAGATTACTTCTTATTTAAAGACGGTTATAAAAGTTACGATGAAATCAGCTTTTATATAGACTTTGAAAAATACAAAGAGGATATTATATCAAATTTTTCTGCCGGCAAAAGACGGGATTATAAATATTCCTTAAAATACGGCATGGAATTCAGAAAGCTGACAACAACAGAGCAGATAGAAAACTTCTATAGCATACTTTGTGATAATCTAAAGAAATTCTCCTCCAACCCTGTTCACACTTTAGAAGAATTAATTGATTTTAAGCAAAATAGACTTAGTAACATTACAGATTTTTACGGAGTTTATAAAGATGATCAGCTTATTGCAGGATGTATGATTTTTAAATTTGAAAAAGAAGTATTCCATACACAATACTTAGCGGCAGATCAAAATTATTTAAATCTCTTTCCTATGAATTTTTTAGATGCCAACTTAATAAGTATTGCAAAACAAGAGGGCTTTAAATACTTTTCCTTTGGAACAAGCACTCAGGATCACGGCAAGATTCTAAATTACAATCTTGCTCAGTTTAAAGAAGGCTTTGGAACCACCTATTCTATTAACCGCACATATTATAAAGAATTAGAGAATTGAGGTAGGTTGAATAATATGAGTGATAATATAAAATCCACATTATCCTTTTTAGATGAATTCATATATAACTTTTTATCCAAAAATGTAGACATAATGCCTATGAGATTTTGCAAGCTGATAGCCTATTATTATACTGACGCAAGAGTTCGAAAACTCTACTTTAATAAACTTGGCGTATTTATGGGAGATAACACTTTTGCAAATTTGGGAATGAAGGTGACTACAGGTGAAAAAAAGGAAACCTATATGATTCAAATCGGAAACAATGTATCTATAGCTCCAAACGTGACCTTCATTTCCGAATCATGTGCCAACAATTCTGCACAACTAAATCAATTGGACTACGTAAAAAACAAATTAACTTTGAATGACAAAATAGTAGTTGAAGATGATGTGTGGATTGGGGCGAATGTTACAATACTACCGGGAGTTAAAATCGGAAAATGTTCAATAATAGGTGCAGGTAGTGTAGTAATTGGCGATGTAGAAGAATATAGTATTTATGCAGGCGTACCTGCTAGAAAGATACGGACTTTAGAATGTAATTTGTAACAATATGATAAAAGCAGCCTTCCATTTTAACTTATTTAAATTTCTATGCAGCATTCCCAATGATTTTGAATATTATATAATGTAAAAATCCTATTTTAGAGGTGTATATGGGAATATTAAGAAATTCTATAGACATAACGGGAATCACCCCAGAGAATGAACTTCCAAGCAAAATTGAAGGTTCATTAGTGGAACATTCCGATGTAGACTATATCTTTATACCTGGAGGCCGACCGCGAGCAAGGGTAATAAATAAGGTTTCAGTAGGTGTTGAAATAAAGTCAAAGAGAATAATTAAAGCACCACTCGGTACAGCGGTCATAATTGATGGAGTAAAAAATATTAAAATCACCTATTCTCCTATTGGCCATTCCAGAAGGCGAATAACTATAAACCTTCAGCTGCCTTACAATACTTTTTTTGAACTTCCTCATGGAATATCCGATTCAGACGACATTCATGTATATGTTGCAGATGCTTACTTCGAGCTTGTAGATGGAAGAAAAATCTACAATTACATCTTTTACATGCTGGATATTAAATACAAAAACAAAAAAGCTATGGAGCATACTAGCTCTAATATAGAAAACGAATCTGATGATAGTTCTGAAGAAATATCGGAAGAAAACCTTGAAGAATTCGATGACGAGCTTAGTGAATATCTTCATGCTTTACCCCCTTCACAAAGCGACGAATAAGAAAATAGACTCCCGAAATGTTACCTTCGGGAGTCTATGGATTTTAACAATTAATAATTCTCTGCTAAAAGTTCGAAATATCCTTGTGGATGTAAACATGCCGGACATGCTTGAGGCGCTGTGTCCCCTTCATAAATATATCCGCAATTATTACACTTCCAAAGAACTGAGCTTTCCTTCTTAAAGGCAGTCTCATTGTTTAGGTTATCCAGTAATTTTCTATACCTTGCTTCGTGATGTTTTTCTACCTCTGCTATTCTTTTAAATGCAACAGCAATGGATGGGAATCCTTCCTGCTCTGCTACTTTCGCAAATTCAGGATAAAGATCCGTCCACTCTTCATTTTCGCCTTCTGCCGCAGCCAGTAGATTAGCCTTTGTATCTCCTAATCCCACAGGATAGGATGCGTTTATTTCAACAGCTTGTCCAAAAAGACTTTCATTTAAAAATTTAAAAAACCTCTTTGCATGTTCTTTTTCATTTTCAGCTGTTTCAGTGAACAGATTTGCAATTTGTACATATCCTTCTTTTTTGGCTACAGAAGCGTAGTATGTATAACGATTTCTAGCCTGTGATTCACCTGCAAATGCTTTCATCAGGTTTTCTGCTGTCTTTGTTCCTTTTAAAGAATTCATTAACAATCTCTCCTTCCAAATAGTCATTGATAAACATATTCTATATTAACCTAACAAATTCCTCCTGTATCAAACTTTTTTTATATGCCTCATAATAATAAATTAAATACTCATACTTAAGAGCTTTTGCTGGCATCGATTAAACGGTCTGACAATTCAACAATGCTTTCTACAGAATAATGTTGAAATATATTACTAAGATTACTTCTCATCCTATTTAATGTCTCCGGGTGTTCAATCAAATCGTCCAAAATATCATTTATATTATCCATTTTACTTACATCTATTGCTCCGCCTATATTAACAAGAAAGTCCATATTTTCTTGCTCCTGTCCTGGAATGGCATATGGCAATAACATTGGGAGTCTCTTTGCAATTGCCTCGGATACAGTAAGTCCTCCCGGTTTAGTTATAATTACATCGGCCTCATCCATAAATTCAGGTATATTTCTTGTATACCCAAGTACGCGGATATACTTATTATTGAACTCTTTACTAAATTTTTTGTCTAAGGATTCCTTTAGATCTTTGTTATTTCCACAAATTACTACAATCTTCAGCTTATGTTCGTTTTCTATTAATCTCTTTAATACCGGAGTAATGAATTTAAGACCCATTCCCCCACCCATAAGCAATACATTGAAGTATTCATCTGAGAATTTGTTTTCACATTCCCTGTTTATCAAAAAATCCTTTCTTATTGGTATTCCGAATGGAAACACCTTGCTCCGCGGCACATTTCTGTTAATCATAGAATGACATGTATATTCACTTCCTGTAATATACGCATCTACCATATCATCTATATAAGCATAATGTGCTTTAAAATCTGTCACTATGGACACAAACGGAACATCTATTATATTCTCCTTTTTTAACTTACTTACAATTGAGACAGCAAAAGCATGTGTACTTACAATTATATCAGGTTTATTGTCATTAATAGCTCCAAGAATACCGTCTTCAATCTTGTTTATTACAATGCTTGGAATCATTGAATTAAAGCTATGATTATCACTGACCTTATACACTTTACCGTAAAACTTAGGCATATTAAATGCCAGTAATCTATACCCATCAACTACAAAAGCATTAAGCAGCTGACCTGACTCCTTGATAAAATCAAACTTTACTGCATTAAAGTTATTACCAGTAAAGGTTTCTACCAATGATTGCGCCGCTAAATTATGGCCGTCACCTGTAGATGCTGTGAGTATTAAAACTTTTTTCATATATTGTTACACCTCCATATACAAAAGTGCACTAGCCTGCAACTATACTAAATCTTTTATTACTAATAATCAATTAGATTCTCTCCTACACCAATCTATTAAACTTATTTAATTATACCTCACTTATTATATATCTGTTTAATTAAATTTCAATTAAAAAATTCTTACATTTAAATTAATATTTCCTATAATCAGTATAGTACTTTCCAAGCATTTTTTCTATATAGAACGCAATGAAAGTCTTACTGAGGGTTTTTACGAAGTAAAATATCCAGTGCCGAGCAAAAACATACAATGTTCAAGGATTTTTTGCGAAGTAAGAATGTAATGGACTTTCTGTGTTCTATATAGATAACAATAAAGGATAGACCATCGGTCTACCCTTAACAATTCTATAGATATGAACACTACTAAAAATATTTAACTACTCTTCTTTTTTGGAATCATTATCATAGATTCGTACTAAGGCTTCTAAAATCCTTTTGTAAAAGTCTAATTCATACTCTTCAATCTCTTCATTGCTTATATCTTTATCCGCTTCATGCATCTTATTTAATCTCCCTGATATATAGACTTAGTAGTTACTAAATTAATAAAAAAAAGAAGAGCTACTTCGAGAATTACGAAGCTGCTCTTCAACACGAGGCTGCAATATACCTATCAGCGGGTACACTACATGTCCATTTTCTTCTATATTAACTTTAAATATCTACTATTTAATAAAATAACACAATAAAAAACTACCATCACGTTTATGAGGTAATCCTTCTTAACGTGCAGTATTCATATCTATGTTTACAGTATACCACTATATAATAATATATCAATAAGTATATTTTAAACTTCACCTTGATTTTATTCACTAAATATATATATCAGAAAATTCAATGCTCATTCTTTCAATTCTTTGATTATCCATATTGTTAATTGCAGCAGTATTACATACAATAGACTCTGTATCCTCACTTAAAACCTTGGTTGGAAGCAAAATATTAAATTGTGTGTATTCACCACATTCACTCGTCACAGAAATATTTCCTTCATGCATTTCTATTAATGACTTTACTAAAGCCAACCCTATCCCCGTTCCTTCGCTTCTCCTAGAAAGAGACTTATCTACTTGTATAAACCTATCAAAGATACTGTTTATCTTATCCTTAGGTATTCCGCTCCCTGTATCCCTAACAGTTATATTTATACTGTCTAATGAATCATGGATATTAATTTCTATTCTGCCTCCAGGCTTAGTAAACTTTATTGCATTTGATAATAGGTTTAGCATAACTCTCTCAATTTTATCTGCATCACATCCAATTATTCTTTCCTCAACATCTGTGTCAAAAACAACCTCTATATCCTTCCACTTAATATACTCTGCAACGGATTGAGTAATATCCTCAACTACCTTTACTATATCATGATTACGCTTATTTAGTTGATAGAAGCCAGCATCTATTTTAGTTATATCTAGTAAGTTATTAATAAGTCTTAATAGTCTGTAACAATTCTGTTTCATTATACCAGTATATTTTCTTATTGATGTAATGTTTATATCATCGTCACGCTTTGTATACATACTAATAAGCTGGAGCGAACTCAAAAGAATATTTAAAGGTGTTCTTAACTCATGGGACATATTTGAGAAGAATTCTGTTTTCAGTTTATCGTATTCCATTGCTCTCTCTAATAACAATCTACTTTCTTCAACCTTCTTTCTATCTGTTATATCGCTAATCGAGGATAAAATATTTAATTTGTTGTTGTGCCAAAACCTTACTGAAGTAGCTTCAACATACTTTATTTCCCCTTGTTTAGTAATAAATTTATATTCAACTCTTGGAAACACCTTATCCTCACGTAAGAGAGCTTCTGATCTTTGTTTCATAAACTCGAGATTTTCTTTACTTATCACTTCATCAAGCCTTTTTCCTACTAAATCGTTTGGATTATCATATCCAAGTATTTTGGCATACGAATCACTTATAAAGGAATAAGTTATACCATCATGTATACTTATGCCATATGGCAGAATATCAATTAGTCCTTTATATAGTTTCTTTCTCTCTAACAAATCTTCACTCAGTTGTTTTCTTTCTGACCTTTCTCTCAGAGCGCTATATTTTTTCTTATATGTAGTAGTATCAATAAAAGTAATAAACTCATAGTAACCATCGTCTAGCAGTCTGGAGTTGCACTTAACTTCTATATATATTTCATTGCATTGAAAGTCGTTAATCCTATATTCTCCATTGCTAACTTCATTTATTTCTTTTAATATATTTTTACTATTTCTTTTTACATTCAACTGTAGCAACTCGGAAACTGATCGTCCTAAAATTCTATCCTTATTACAATGCAGAAGTTTACAGAGTTCGTTATTCACATAAACAATTGACCTATTCTTTTGAACTAACATTGGGGTAGGTACAAACTCTAAGCATTCAAAGTTTATATTTGTATAACTATTATTTGAATTAGCCATATCTTTGCTGTCATGTAATTCTCTAGTTTCACTTGTTGAAAGCATATTATCCATTTGTCTTGTTCCTCCAAAGACCTGTGAGAAATTTTACACTATATTACACTATTCTCCATATAACTTAAAACTCCTTCCAACCAGATTACTTACCTATTGTTTCTTATTTCCTTATTTATTATCTTTTGCTTTAATCAAAATTGCAGATACAATTATAAAATTATTTGCAATAATTTATTTTTATTGTATACCTTAAAATGTAACTACATGGCAAAACCATGAACTTATAATGTATTTTAAAAACAGAAAAGGATAAGATCCTTCAATACCAATCTTTAATTCCCCTTCAGGGCTTCAAAATCAATATTTTTACCTTATCCTTAACTCTTTTTACTTTTATTTTTAGCCCCAATTTCAACTGCGACACTACCTATTTTATAACTTATCCATCCTCACTTGATAAGTATTTATTTTACGGTAATCAAACTGATTTTGCTGTGGCAATTATCCTAACTCATGAATAAACAATCCGCTTCTCAGCTTGGGTTCAAACCATGTAGACTTTGGAGGCATTACCTCTCCTGCATCTGATATGGCCATGAGATCTTCAATTGTTGTAGGATACATTGAAAAGGCTACTTTCATATCAGTCTTTACTCTTTTCTCCAGTTCTCGTAGGCCTCTTATACCACCTACAAAATCAATTCTTTTACTTGTTCGAGGATCATCTATACCAAGTATAGGCTTCAATAAATTATTTTGAAGTATGCTAACATCTAATCTACCAACAGGATTATCAGAATCATAAGTCCCGGATTTTGCAGTAAGCTTATACCATTTCCCTTGTAGATACATGCCGTAGGTATGCTTACTTTCAGGCTTATATGGTCCCTTACCTTCATACACGCTTATTTCAAAACTGTCCGCCACTCTAAGCATATATTCCTCAGTTGAAAGACCATTAAGATCCCTAATAACCCTGTTGTAATCCATTATTCTGAGATCATTGTCGGGAAATATGACCGACAAAAAGAAATTATATTCTTCCGAGCCTGTAAAGTCAGGATTCTGCTCCCTTCTCATCATCCCCACTTTTACTGCGGATGCGGCTCTATGGTGTCCATCCGCAATATATAGACTTTTCACATTTTCAAACAAACTTGTAAGTTTAAAAACATCATACTCATCTTCTATAATCCAAACTACATGTTCTATTCCATCTTCTTCTATAAATTTATAAATAGGTTTTCTTTTTGTATAACTGCTCACAATTTCATTGATTTCCCATTTATGTCTGTATGTCAGAAAAATGGGACCTGTATTTGCATTACAGTAATCAACGTGATTAATTCTGTCCTGTTCCTTATCCGCTCTCGTATGCTCATGCTTTTTTATAACATTATTCATATAGTCATCTATAGATGCACAAGCTACAATCCCAGTCTGAGCTCTGCCATTCATAATCTGACGATAAACATATAAATACGGCTTTTCATCCTTTAAAAATATCCCCTGCTTTATCATTTCTAAAAGATTATCTCTTGCCTTATCATAAACCTTTTGATCATAAATGTCTATAGAAGGGCTCAAGTCAATCTCTGACTTATCTACATGAAGAAAAGAATATGGATTATCTACTGTAACGTCACGTGCTTCTTCCGTACTCATAACGTCATATGGAAGAGCTGCTACCTTCGAAGCTAAACTTTCCATAGGTCTTACTGCTCTAAACGCTCTTATAACTGCCATATAAAACTCACCTCTGATTCCTAAAAACGCCCCGTATTAATATAACTTATTACTTCCTATATGGAATCTACATATATTATATCTATATTACCGAATTACGGAAGAAATCATCTATAATATTTACAATCTCTTCTCCTATTCTTGTTTGAGCTTCGACTGTTTGCGCTCCTATGTGAGGAGTTACCGAAACATTGGGATGATTTAATAAAGCCTCATTTTTCGTTGGTTCCTCGACGAACACATCAATACCTGCTCCTGCAAGCTTACCATCATTTAATGCTTCAAGCAGAGAGTCTTCGCAAACCACTCCCCCTCTGGCACAATTTATAAGATATGCTCCATCTTTCATAAGTGCTATTTCATCCTTACAAATTACAGTACCCTTATTCTTATCATAAGGTATATGAAGAGATAAAAAGTCAGCACATTTCAAAACTTCCTCAAAACTGCAATATTCAAAGTTATCGAAGCCTTGCACTTTACCGACGATGTCATAATAAGCTATCTTCATTCCCAAAGCATCTGCCTTTTTTGCCAGTTCCCTTGCTATTCTCCCAAACCCTATAAGCCCCAGAGTTTTTCCCGCCAGTTCAATTCCTTCATACTTCTTCTTTTCCCACTTACCATCTCTCATAGTCACATTGGAAATGTTAACAAACCTTGCAAGTGCAAACATGTGGGCTAGAGCAAGTTCTGCAACTGAAGCACTGCTGGCATTTGGCGTATTTGTTACTTTTATTCCTTTTTCCGTCGCATAGGCTACATCAATATTATCTACTCCTACTCCTCCACGGATAACGAGCTTTAGCCTAGGTTGCTCCAAAGCTTTGTCAATTACAGGCTTTCTAAGCTTTGTTGCCGATCTTACTACTAAAACATCAAACTGCTTTAAAGCTTCCCCAAGTGCATCCGACTCGAAAAACTGTTCAACAACTTCATAACCCAAGTCTTTTAGCTTATCTATAGCATTTTTTTCCATACCGTCCGTTACTAACACTCTATACATTAAAAAGCCCCCCATTTTTATTTAATTATTAAAAGCCCAATATATCATCTATATTCTTTAATAATTCATTTATATCCTCTATCTGACACTCTGCCATATGAGCTATTCTAAAGGTCTTGTCCTTTAATTTTCCATAACCATTTGATATCTGAAAGCCTCTCTCCCCAAGTTGCTTATTTAAAGCTGACACATCTATATCCTTTGTGTTCTTTATACTCGTAACCGTATTTGAAAGGTATCTCTCATCCGCAAAAATCTCAAAGTGTTCCTTTCCCCAAGCTCGTACCAATTCCGCCATAGCCTTATGTCTTGCAAACCTATTTTCTAACCCTTCCTCCAATATTCTGCCCAACTGATAGTCCAATGCGAACATATGTGATAAGGACGGGGTTGACGGATATTGATAATCTTTCTTTTGAATAAATTCATAAAGTGATAGTAAATCTAAATAAAAACCTCTGAATGGAACCTGCTTAGCTCTTTCAACAGCTTTCTGAGACATTGTACAGATTGCCATTCCAGGCGGTAACCCGATACACTTTTGAGTTGAAGTGATACATATATCCACTCCAAGTTTGTCTACTTCTATCTTTGTTCCAACAGCAGAACTTACTGTATCCATACACCAAATAACATCCGGGTATTTTTTTACAACCTTTGATATTTCTTCTGCAGGACACATAACTCCTGTGGAGGTTTCATTATGTGTAATTGTTATTAAATCATATTTTCCCGTAGCTAAAGCCGCATCTACCATCTCTGGCGTAGTAGCTTGCCCCATTTCAACCTCATATAAATCAGCCGGTACATTATTGTATACAGCCATTTCATACCATCTCTTACCAAAAGCGCCGATAGAAAATACTGCTGCTCTCTTGGCGGTACAGGAACGTATAGCTCCCTCCATAAGTCCACTTCCAGATGTAGTAGAAAGTAGAATCTCATTCTCAGTATAAAAAACTGTTCTCAGCTTATCGCTTATTCTTCTCTGAAGTGCAGAAGCATCCTTTCCCCTATGACCTATCATAGGCGTGGCCATTTTTTCAAGTACATCATCCCTAACTTCTACCGGCCCCGGTATAAACAACTTTTTATGCATTATTAACCCTCCATTTTCCCCGGCAATCGCCATTAATTTTATATAATGAAATAAATTATGAACTGATTCACTTAGTTGTCAGTTGTTAACATTTATTATCAGCCCCAAATATACAAGTACATTTTTACATTCTTGCATTTATAAAAATTTTACTATTATTATACTATGGCTTTCTTATATTTGTCAAAACTTTATCAGAGAATTTTAAATAATATTTTTTGCTTTTACGTCGCTTTTAACCCTTGTATAATGCCGTGTTCGTCATAGACGGACGTTTCCCGCTCATTGTCTGCAAAATCATGACTTAGTGCTTAATTTACTGTTTGATATTATACTCTGAAAAACTAATCGCATATTCAATTTAGCTTTCATGCATTTATCAGATTATTTAAACTTTTTAGTCTAATTAAATATATTCTTTTCTTAATTTCTGCCAAACATCTGAGATAACTTTTCAAAATGCTTCCTTTTGCATTGGCCATCCATATAGCTGGCACAATTTTCACAACTGATTGACACCATGGAATTACTTAAAATTCTTATATCTTCCGGCGGCTCGTACTCCTCACAATTTTGTGCTACCATACTCTTTATATCTTCTGAAGTCATCGCTTTTCACTCTCCTCATCCTAGGTAAGCTTTAGTTATGAACTTATACAATTTATATTTATTTTCCCCATATACCCATAAATTATTTATTATCATTAAATCTCTTATATAAAATTGAAACTGGCAGAGGTACATCTCTGCCAGTTTGAAACACAATTTTTTATAACCGAAGTCCTCTGCTATTTCATTAACAGCTTACCCCATGTTTCCGGTCCAACAACTCCGTCTACCATTGCTTTAACGCTATTTTGGAACGCGCTCACTTTACTTTTAGTGATAGGTCCAAACCTTCCATCAACCTCTGCTCCTACTCTCCATTGAACATATCTTACTGCATACCCCTGTTTTCCTTCTCTCAATACCGGCATCGTAAATATCTCCTTCATAGCCGCATTGGCAGCCGGCCCCATGGTTCCTGCCGTATATAGCCCCATGATTGATTGGAAGCTACTAACTGCACTTTTTGTCAATGGTCCATACTTTCCATCTACTTCAAGATTATTTCCTTTTGCATCCCTTATCTTCAAAATATTTAACTTTTCTTGAAGATCTTTAATTGACTCATCTGCATTACTTTCGCTATCTTCGTGATTAATGGAATCATATTGATATAATTTATATTTTTCTATAATATTTATAAGAAGGTTCGTGTACTGAGGATCTGTGGCATACCCGTCTTCCCTCACTAATCTTGCTGCTGTTTTATAATCCTTAACTCCTATAAGGTTTTTGTACCTAGAATTAGTCAGAAGTATGGTGTGATCCTGTATAGCTTCATCCAAAATCCTATATTTTCTGAACCAAGCTTTTGTATTATAAGAACTACCGTCGTCCCTATACTCTCTTGTTGACATAAGCACTTTATCTCCCTGCCAAGTGCCGTCTGCCTTTATCCCAAAAATGTTATTGGCAGTCTTTGACAACTCACTCTCACCCCATGAAGATTCTACAATAGCTTGAGAAATTGTAAGAGATGCAAGTATTCCGTACTTAGCCATATCCTCTTGTGCTTTTTTCTTTATGGAATTTATAAAATCATTACTGTTCATTTCTTTATCCTCCTTTGACCTCTGAAATCCCAATATTATCTTATGCTGCATACACAGTATTGTTCATTTACTTGCAAAACCAGACATAATCTTTAAATAAAAAAAGTGCTATGCATTTCTGCACAGCACTTTTTTAAAACTCATATATTTTGCTATATTTATCGTATAAGTAATTTATGAAATAATCTGCCTTTAATTCCTCTCCGGTAACCATCTTTATTATTTCCTCCGGCTGATACACTGCTCCATGTTTATGTATATTGTCTTTTAGCCACTGATGTATCACATCCAAATTACCTTGCTCTATTCTTTTATACAAATCCGGAACATCCTCATTCAGTTTATTCAAAAATTGTGCTCCATATAAGTTACCCAACGCATAGCTTGGAAAATACCCGAAGCTTCCGTCTGACCAATGTACATCCTGAAGTACACCTTCAGCATCGTTAACAGGTTCAACTCCAAGATACTCCTTGTACTTGGCGTTCCACAGCTTAGGCAGATCCTTAACTTCTACCCTACCATTTATCAATTCTTTTTCAATTTCATATCGGATTATTATATGAATGCTGTAGGTCAGTTCATCTGCTTCAATTCTAATAAGAGAAGGCGTAACCTTATTTATTCCTTTATAAAATTGTTCGAAAGTAACTCCTTCAAACTGTTTGAATTTCTTTTGCAGCTCTGGATAAAAATACGTCCAAAAGCTTTCACTTCTACCTATTATATTTTCATAAAATCTTGACTGGGATTCATGTATCCCCATAGACGCCCCTGTATCCAAAAGGGTTCCTTCTAAGCTATCGGGAATATCCTGTTCATATATGCCGTGGCCGCCTTCATGCAGGCAACTGAATACGGCACTCCTAAATTCACTTTCGTAATAATGTGTTGTTAATCTCACGTCTTTATTTCCGAAGTCCGTTGTGAAGGGATGCACACTTTCATCCATTCTTCCAGCCTCTAAATCAAAACCCATCTTTGTCAGCAGCATAATGCCGAATTCTTCTTGCTGCTCCTTTGGAAAGTGCTTATTAAATACAGACGCATCTATGTTAATATTGCTCTTCTCTATCTTGCCTAAGATATCTACTATAGCTTTTTTCAGTTCTCCAAATACCTCATCTAGCTTTTCTACAGTGATTCCAGGTTCATAAAAATCTAAAAGTGTATTATATTTGTCACCTTCATAGCCCCAATAATCTATAAATTCTTTTTTAAACTCAGTGACTTTTTCTAAATATGGTTGAAAAATAGAATACTCTGATTTTTCTTTCGCCTCTTCCCAAGCTGCACCGGCTTTTGATGACACTTTAATAAATTCTCTATACCTGTCCTCCGGTATCTTTTTAGTCTGATTATATATTTTCCTGCAATTTTTAACAACAGCTTTCATTACAGTATCAAGTTCATCTATGCTCTCAAAGTACTCAAGGTATTCTTTCATAGCATCCGAAGTCTGAAGTTTATAAACCTCACCTGATAAATATGTAAACATATCGCTCCTAGCCTCTATTCCCCTTTTAGGCATATATACCCTCATATCCCAATCAGCTAGCGCTAAAGCATTACTCAGATATTCTATCTTTCTGAGATAATCTTTGAACTCGATTATCCTTTCATTCAATTCCATACTAACACCCTCCTAAACTATATTAATGCCGATTCAGTTTCACTACAGTATCTGGTAATAAGACACTTTCCCAAACTTCTTGGACACCTTCTACAGAGGCAATTATCTACCTTACCATCACATCTTTTTTCCTCATACTCAGGACATTGCCTGCAGTTATCTCCACCTACAGCCATACTATCTCTCCTCCTATGCTATTTACAAAATATCAAGCTCCCTTAAATTAACTCCACTTAGTCCATCTGATTTTAGCCCTTTATACGTAATGGCTTTTTGTGGACAAATATATATACATCTCATACACATGATACAATTACTATGAAACACAACGCTTCCATTGTTGAAGGTTATGTTTCCGCATGGACAATTTCTAAGACATAAACCGCATCTTATACAATCAGTAGTACAATCCAAGTACTTTACCATATGCATTCTTTTTGAACTATTCATAACCTTCATAAATCGTGCTACGGCTATGGAAAAAGATGATGCTTTCTCTATAGTTGTTTTATCTGTCAAAAAGTCTTTTACAACACTTTTTATTTTACAGGAAGCCTTTTCTGTCAGGTTGATTATATCACTTTCATTGAGAGCATTGCTACATTTATTATGCTTAAAATCAGATGGCATTATTATATTTATCTGAGAAGTTATATTATATCCTTTTTCTCTAGACATTGCCGATAACATGTCCAATGTTCCCGATGATTTACCGCTGCTTGTTGAAAAGATTAAGAACCTTTTATTATCATTACACTGTGGAATGGAAGCCATAAAGTTGCTTACTAGCCTTGGCACCTCGGCAAAATATATAGGCGTACCTATTATAATAAAATCATGGTCGCCAAACATGAAGCTTTCTTTCTCCAGATTCACTATTTCTATGTTAATCCCGTATAACTTAAAATAGTCTGAAAACCTTTCAGCCGCCCACTTAGTATTTCCTGTACCGCTGAAATAATATAGTATACCTCTCATTCTATCACCCGTTATAACATTTTATTTTCCCCGTATTACTCCAATGATTCGTTCTTATATCTCTCTCTATATGTAGTCATAAGCTTACTCATTATTTCTGCCGCAGTTGGCGGAGTATAGGTTATTGCATTGGCTCCTGCTGCAATAGTCTCTGCTATACTTTCTTCTGTTGGCCCTCCCGTAGCTATTATAGGAAAATCAGGAAACTGCTCTCTGATTCTTTTTACAATATATGCCGTCTTCTTTGCTGCGGAAACATTAAAAATAGTAGTACCTGCCTCTATTCTGGCTTTAATATCCTCGTACTCGGATACAACTGTAACTAAAATAGGTATATCTATAGTATCCCTCATTATACTTATAACCTCATTAGGTGTTGGGCTATTAACTACTACCCCCATAGCTCCTTTAAATTCTGCATCTAGTGCCAAATTGACAACTCTTTTTCCTGTAGTAATTCCCCCACCTACGCCGCAAAAAACAGGAACATCTGCCGCCTGTACAAGAGCTTCGGTTATTAACGGCTGAGGAGTAAAGGGGTACACTGACATGACCGCATCCGCATTAGTATTCCTTATTATAGCTACATCAGTAGTAAAAATAAGTGATTTCAATCGTTTGCCAAATACCTTTATACCGCTGGCCTCCCTTATTATATTAGGAAGTTCCACCATATGATTTCTTAATATTCCTTTTATCTCCGGGACATACTTGCTCATGTACCCACCTCTTTCTATCTTAATAAACAATTTCTTCATTTTACTTAATTACGATTATAATTATATATTTTCCACATATATTTGTAAACATTTGGTTTTTTAAGCATTCCAAATTTGCATTGGATGTCCCAATATAGTATAATATTTACTATGCGGTAATTTGTACCACATATCTCATTTATTGTAACACCTTTGCTTAACTTAGTATTCCATAAATATATATACGTGTTTAGTTTCAAAAAGGAAGGAGTTTTTTTAAAATTGTACGTTTTGGAAGTAATTAATGTTTCTAAGTCATTAAGTAAAAGACCCATAGTTAAAGGTATCAATCTTTCCATCGAGGAAGGTGAAATATTTGGATTCCTCGGTCCTAACGGTGCCGGAAAAACCACTACAATCAAAATGATAGTCGGTCTCATACATACTGATACCGGAAATATAAAAATTATGGGCAAAGATATTGAAAAGGAAAGAGAAGCTGCATTATCTTATGTAGGTGCAGTTGTTGAAAATCCTGAACTATATCTATATATGAGCGGGTTGGAGAATCTCCGCCAATTAGCGAGAATAAATAAAAGTATAACTGAAGCTGATATTAAAGAGGTTGTAGAACTAGTTGGTTTGTCTGATAGAATAAAGGATAAAGTAAAGAAGTATTCTTTAGGAATGAAACAGCGTTTAGGTTTAGCTCAGGCACTTTTATCCAACCCCAAGATTCTCATACTTGATGAACCTACTAACGGACTGGACCCAAGTGGTATTGTTGAATTCAGAAATCTTCTTAAAAAGCTTTCTGAAGAGAGAAATATCTCCATATTTGTATCTTCTCATATGCTTTCCGAAGTTCAATTGCTTTGCGACAGAGTTGCATTTATAAATGGTGGAGAAATTAAATCTATAGAAGCAATAAATGATAATGGTAAAGCTGAGCAGGTACCTACACAAACTATAGTGCTGTCTACTTTAGAAAAAGAAAGATGTGAACCTTTGCTTAAAAATTTACCGTTCATACATCAATCTGTGTTAGAAGATGACTTATTTATTATAACCATAGATAAAGGTCTTACCCCTCAACTTGTATTTGAGCTTGCCAAGTACGGACTGCCCATTGAGGAAATCTATATTAAGAAACAAGTTCTTGAAGACCGATATATGGAGATAGTGGAAGGGGGCAATAAATAATGCCAGGTCTATTGAAAAACGAGTTTATTAAGCTTCATCTTAGAAAAAAGTTTATTATATCGGCTGTAGTATTATTGGCAATTTCTGCGCTTATAAGCTTTGCTTTAGCCGCTAGCTATAAAATGGTCAAACCTGAACAGCTCGTAAAGACACAAGAAACAGCTATAGAAAATTTAAAGGATCGAAAAGAAAAAGCTTCATCAGATGAAGATAAGGCAGATCTTGACAGGCAAATTGGCGATGCTGAACAAACTCTTGAAACATATAAAAATATGCCTAAAGAAGATGATTCAAATTGGAAAGAAACATTAAAGTTACGAGTAGACGATTTGAAGCTTCAAGTTGAGTCGGCATCAGAAACTGATGGAACTAAAGAAAATATAAGAAAAGAACTTATAACCAATCAGTATCTTCTAGATAACAATATTAAACCTGAAAATGACATGTATCCTTATGGAATAACTGTATTGCTGGCTATTGCACAGACTTTGGGACCACTGTTTTTTGTAATAATAATTGCAATAATAGTATCAGATATTGTCTCCAATGAATATACGCCTCCAACAATGAAGGTATTAATGACAAGACCGGTTTCCAGGGCTAAGGTTTTGTTCTCAAAATATTTATCTTCCATGCTTGCAAGTGTGGCTGTAATACTTATAGTAGAAGTGATCATGGCCATTATTATGGGCATAATCTTTGGATTTGGTAATTTGTCCTATCCCGTAGCTTCAGGAACCAAATATAAGGCAGAAGTATTGAATGCTTTGGCAGGAAAGCAAATGATTGCAGTATATGGATCTTCGAGTATAATTACAATGGGAAGTCTAATACTTAAAGTCTTCCTATATCAAATATTTTTTATTGCTGTAGCAGCTGCTTTCTTTATACTTCTTTCCACAATATCCAAAAGCAGCGCACTTTCCATGTCACTAGGAATAATACTGCCCATTGCTATTAATATAATATCCACTATTCCTTACTTTAAGGTTATTAAACCCTTCTTATTTACTGTATATGGTGATGCACCTTCACTAATAACAGGAACAACTGTAAAAAGCATGGGTAACACCCTTGGAGCGCCTGTACCGTCAATAGTAATTTTACTAGTGTGGGGACTGGTTAGCTATGGTATTTCACATTTTTACTTTACCAAAAGGGATATTTTAGTATAGTAAATTTATACTCTCATTTATGTTTTAGATTGCATTTTTTAATACGGTAATAATATAAAACTGTCGGCGCATATCAATTCTCAAAAATGCTCCGACAGCTTTTTTTTACCAAAGTAAGTGCTTCTTTTTACTTCCTCCCTTTGTAGCTGCATACCCTAATACAGCCAATGTTCCTAATATCCCAGCAGCCGCATATACATAATAATCCGTCTTATTGATATTTATTCTCTTTTCGTCATTTCTGCAACAGTATTGACTGATTATCTTTGGGTTTCCATTTCCGTCGTCCACATACTTATATGTATAATACGGAGTTCTTTTATGCTTAACGAGCTTATCCATTTGTTTTGCCAAATTTACGCCAACTCTTAAATTCATTTATAACACCTCCTAGCTTTATTATGCTCACTATTGGCATTATTAGTCTTATAACCCATAAAGATTTTTAGCTCAATTAAAAAAGACACTTGCTTAAACAGTGTCTTTTTAAAAATATATTTAGTATTGTCCCTTATAATTTAATTCCTTAAGTACCTTTTTAACAACACGCTTTCCTATTTCATCCTCATTCATTTCCTCGATAGCATGTTCAAGGCAGCTCCAATCAACCCATTCAACTTCTGTAGACTTATTTATCTCTCCACCTACATAATTTGCCATAAAGGTAAGCATTATGAGCTCTTTTGATGGGAAGCACTCACTTCCCAAATACTTTATATTATCCACCATAATGCCCGTCTCTTCTTTTACTTCTCTATAGACAGTTTCCTCTACGCTCTCTCCATTACATACATAACCTGAAACAAGAACTTTAGAGTCCTTGAATATATAACTTTGTCTTAAAAGCAGGATGTTATCATTCCTTATTACTGCAACTATAACGCATGGCTTGGGAGTATCAAAATACATCAAGTCATCTATCGGACAATAAGGTACTCCTCCTTCATCCCAGCTGTATTTCTCTATCAACTCGGAACCACACTTAGGACAAAATTTGAATTTCATAAATTTCCCCCTCAACATAAAAGCATCTTGTGTATTTAAAAAACATTCCCATTTTTATTATTTTATCATAAAAAACATGATAATACACAATTAATTTGCTAATGTTTCAAATCTCAACATCTGCATATACTAAATTTAGCTGAGAAACTTATTATGCCATCCTCACTGCAAATAGCCTATTTAACCTTGCAGCTTGGATGGCATAATTACTATAATTTAACCTGTACTTGTTTATACAATGTTATAGAATTTTCCGTAACATTACACTCATAAGCGAGAACATCTACTCCATTTTCGTGGGCATACCTTAACGCATTACCAAAAACCTTATCCATTTCATCATGCGGAGTAAAGTAATCCACTCCATCTAGCTGAATTAAAAAAAGTACGCCTGCACCTATTCCTTTTTTCTTTGCTTCCACTAACTCCATAATATGTTTTGTACCTCTCTCTGTAGGAGCATCAGGAAACATAGTTTTTCCATTAACCTCTAGAGTCACTCCCTTTACTTCCAAGTAATATTCAGTGGACGTAACTGAATTAGCGAGTTTAAAATCGAATCTGCTATTGCCAAAAGTCTTTTCTCTTTCAACAACATCGAAATTCTTTAGCTTCTCTATTCTTTTTAGCAAAAGGGCTTCCTCTACTACTTTATTAGGTATCTGAGAATCTATGTTTATCAGTTTGTCACCTTTATATCCAGCTATAAGATCATAGGCTGTTTTTCTCGAAGGATTTCCCTCTTCCCTAAGTATAACAGTAGATCCTGTGAGTAATATTTCCTTGCATCGTCCCGTATTGGGAACATGCACCATTAATTCTTCACCATTTAAATTCACATATCCTTGAAACCTGTTTGGTCTTCTAATAAATTTTGCTCTTACTATATTTTTATTTATCAACATATCTTTATACCCCATGAATCATTAGTTTTGCACATATTATATCATAGTTATCCACCTTATCCACAGTTTATTTCCACATTTCTGTGGATAACCCTGCTTATTATTGATTTTTTCTTATTAGCTCTCTCATTTTATAACATACACTGTAAAGCTTATCCATAATTATATCTCGGGATCCGTTTAAAATCCAATCGGTTACTACATCATCCATATACGTATCATTATATATATCTAATTGCTTTTTCCACAAATCATAATACTTTGTAGAAATAGCTTTCTCATTTCTTATAATGGTATCTCTAATATTATGGAGATGGCTTTTGGCATCTATGGTTCTTTCTTTAAGCTCTCTCATACTTATACTGTTTACATCATCACCGTTTAACACTATCTGTATCATATCTTCTAATACTAAAATAAACCTATTAACCTCTTCATACACCAACTTCATGGTATCGGCATTATTAGTATTACTGAAATCTTCCTGAATCATAGACTCAGCAGTCTTATACTTAGGATATGCTTATTGTATTAAATCATTCATATCCTTAAGACAGCCTTTCCTCCCATCCATACAATAATAATATTACTCCATATATATGAAAAATTTATTAAAAATATTCTTTTTAAAATATCCACATATCCACATTAGTTATCCACATTATGAACACTTTTCACACATAAAAGTGATTAAGCTGTGTAGATCTTCCATAACATTTTTCAAAAAACACAAAAATCCAGGACTAATTACCTGGATTTTCATATTTATAAATGACCCCTAGGGGACTCGAACCCCTGTTA
>JAEZDX010000252.1 GCA_023417975.1 Bacillota bacterium | reverse complement strand
TAAGTCACAAAATCAAGGTTTTATGCATGCCTGTGGGCATGATGGCCATACAACTTGGGTACTGGGTGCTGCAATGATTCTTTCGAAACTTAAAGATAACCTCCATGGCAATATAAAATTTGTTTTTCAGCCTTGTGAAGAAATATCAGGTGGTGCTGAAAAGCTTATTGAAGAAGGTGTGCTTGAAAATCCCAGGGTTGATGCCGCACTTGGAGCTCATATATGGCCTAATATTCCAAGCGGAAGTATAGGCATAAAATTCGGGCCAATGATGGGAGCTCCTGATGCCTTCAAAATAATCATAAAAGGAAAAGGCGGTCATGGTGCAGCTCCTCAAAACTGTATTGATCCTATATCAATAGCTTGTCAGGTGTACAATTCCATTCAAAACAGTCTTACAAGAAGAGTTGACCCTCTGGAACCGGTAGTTGTAAGTATATGTAAGTTCAATTCGGGTTCAGCCTACAATATTGTACCTGATACTGCTGAAATGGAAGGTACTATAAGAACACTGAGTTATAGTGCCCGAAAATTTATTCCCGAAATGCTTGAAGGCATAATAAAATCAATTTGTGATGCTAATGGTGCTTCTTATGAATTTCACTATGAAGCCTTTTGCCCTCCGGTAATAAATGACGATAATATGACACGCTTTGTTGAAAAAATTTCAAAGCAGTTATTAGGGAACGATAAAGTTATAACACTTGAAAAGCCAACCATGATCGGAGAAGATTTTTCATGTTATCAAGAAAAAGTGCCGGGAGTATTTATGTATATCGGAACTTACAATGAAGAAAAAGACTTAATTTACGGCCTTCATAATCCGAAGTTCAATATTGATGAAGATGTGCTGCCAAAGACCGCTTATTTATTTGCAGCTTTGGCTGTGGAATATTTAAATGGAAGTAATCTGTAAGATACTCGCCAAATTTTATCAACTAAATTCTTGTTTGGGCATATGATACATTGTAGTAAAATTTTGTATGGAGGATTCGTATGTGTCAATGTCCTTATTATAATATGCAAAATTACCCTGCAGGCTATTGTCCTTCAATGTATGAAACTCAATTTGCCGACTACTTAAACAATACCTATGAGACCTTTAGAAAAAGTACGGAGAAAAAGAGCTTTTCCAGAGATGAAGCTCAATGGATTGCCAATAAGCTAAATATTAAATTCGATAAGTTTGATCTTGATCAGTTTTGGGTTGGAGTAAATGTTGAACTGGAACATGGAACTGTTAATCCATTTACAAATGTAACAAACGATGATCCTATTCTTACAGGTAAAATAGCACTTGCTCACTTAAATGAAATTCCTGATTATTATGACAGGCTTACAAAAATGGAAGCGCAGGCCAAGCAGTACTGGAACTCGCTCAACAAATAAACAAACTGAATAATTTATACAAACAACACATCAATCAATTAGAGCTGTCGCGCTAGCCGTTAAAATCGCAATGAAAGACAGCTCTATTTTTATGCCGATTTATATATAGTAATGAATATCTGCATATTTACTTTATGTTTGGTTTATTATTATAATAATATAAAAGTTATTTTAATATATTGGTTGGTGATAATATGTCTGTAAATATTAAAAACGATTGGATGGACTTACTTAAAAACGAGTTTGAGAAGGATTATTATAAGGATTTGAGAGGATTTCTGATTAGAGAATATTCCTCCCATGTGGTGTATCCCGATAAATATGATATTTATAACGCATTAAATTTTACAGCCTATAAAGATGTGAAGGTAGTTATATTGGGTCAAGATCCTTATCACGGTCCAAAACAGGCTCATGGACTCAGCTTTTCAGTAAAGCCCGGCGTTCCTGCTCCTCCGTCACTGCTTAATATCTATAAAGAATTGCGTGATGATTTAGGCTGTTACATACCTAACAACGGATACTTAAAGAAATGGGCCGATCAAGGAGTACTGCTGCTCAATACTTCCTTGACCGTCAGAGCGGGAGAAGCCAACTCACATAGAGGGAAGGGTTGGGAAACATTCACTGACGTAGTTATCTCTCTGCTCAATAAAAGAGAAAAGCCTATAGTGTTTATATTGTGGGGAAGCAATGCAATTTCAAAAGAAAAGCTCATAACAAACAGCGCACACTATATAATAAAATCTCCACACCCAAGTCCTTTGTCTGCTTCTCGAGGTTTCTTCGGAAGCAAGCCCTTTTCCAAGACTAATAATTTTCTCAGTTCTACCGGTCAGGACATCATAGATTGGCAGATTGAGAATATATAGCTATAGCTTGAATCTATATCCGGTACCCCATAGAGTTTCTATAAACTCCGGGTTTGCCGGATCCTTTTCTATCTTCTTTCTTATCTTTTGAATATGCACCGCAACCGTGGCAATATCGCCAAATATCTCATCACCCCATACCCTGTCAAAAATATGCTCTTTAGTAAACACTATATTGGGATTGGCCGCCAGAAACACGAGTAATGCATATTCTTTAGATGTCATTTGAACTTCTTTCCCATTAACAAACACTCTATGCGAGGAAGTATTTATTTCCAGACCTCCTCTGCTTATTATCTCACTTGATGTGTTATTTCCCTTTAATCTCTCATACCTGTTGATGTGAGACTTTACCCTTGCCGCCAGTTCAGCCGGACTGAAGGGCTTAGTCATATAGTCATCTGCTCCGAAGTTAAGCCCTCTTATCTTATCAATATCCTCAGTTCTTGCGGAAACAACTATTATAGGTATTTCAAAGCTTTTTCTTACCTCTTTAATAATTTCATGCCCATTTATTCCCGGCAGCATCAAATCTACTATAATAACATCATAGCTACCCTGAAGAGCCATTTTAAGGCCTTCGGTACCATTTTGTACGATTTCGGCTTTGTAGCCGCTGAGCTGAAGATAGTCTCGTTCCATCTCAGCTATATTTATATCATCCTCTATTATCAAAACCTCTTTCATTATTTTCACCCCATATTATTTTTCAGTATAGGCAGCATTACTGTAAAACAAGTTCCTATATTCTCTTTACTCGTCACTGAAATACTTCCGTCCTGTGCCTCAGTTAACTCCTTCGCTATTGCAAGTCCAAGGCCTGTGCTCATAAGATCCTTTGTTCTCGCATAGTCCACTCTGTAAAACCTATCAAAAATATGAGCTAATTTATCCTGCGGTATTCCTTGACCGTTATCTTCTATATCTATAAAAATAGAACCCTGCTGCTTATACATACTTGTTTTTATTTTTACATTATTCTCTGTTCCGTATTTCACTGCATTGCCAATAATGTTTCTGAATATCTGGCTCACTCTTTTTCTGTCGATTTTTATAGAATAATTGACCGTTAGCTTATCCTCATATACGAAAGCTATATTCTTGTCTTCCAGCTCAATTTTAAATTCTTCCATCAAATCATTCATGAAAGCTCGAGCATCCACAATCTCCAGCTGTAACTCCAGCTTTTGCATATCCAGCTTTGAAAACAAAAACAGATCATCAATTAACTTATTCATATATGCCGTGTTGTTATAGATTATCTGATGATACTTTTTCATATTCTTCTTCGGTATATCTTCTCTTTCTAACATAGTTTCTATATATCCTTGAATTGATGTTATAGGTGTCTTCAAATCATGTGATATATTGGCTATCAAGGTTTTTCTGTTTTCTTCGTACACAGCTTTTAGTTTTTCGCTCTCCAGAAGCTTTAGCGCCATATCATTGAAAGAATGTACAAGTGCATTTATTTCATCAAGTCCCTCACATTCTATGTTAA
>JAEZDX010000235.1 GCA_023417975.1 Bacillota bacterium | reverse complement strand
TATATGTCTTTTTTCTGCTTATTTGATCTGCATATTTACCGCCTAAAAGTGAAGCGGGAATTGAAATTAAAGAAGCAATCATTACAATTGTTCCTGTTAATCCAAAGGATAGCTTTAATTTTTCTGTTAAAAGTAAAGAAAGAAAAGGAAATACGAAATCTCCAAATCTGTTTATTATTTGTACAAAGAATAGTGCATATATACTTTTGGGAAGTCCTCTGTAACTACTCAATATTTTCATTAACTGTCCTCCTTGCAGTGATAATAGACTAATATGTATAAAATGTAACGATATTAATTATACAATGAAATAGTTAAAATGTACAATTTAGTGGAAAATGAATGTCGGAAAATAGAATAGTTAATATAAAATTAAATTATATTGAATATATAATTAAATATGTGTATAATATTCAATAAATATATAATTCGGATTTATCAGCTAATTTGAAAAATTATCGGTATATATGAATGAGGTTTGTTATGTTCTGGAAGTTGATTGTAATTGATGTAGGGGCTTTCGTTATAGTTCTGTGTTTTTGCAGATTTGTTCTAAAACTGCTTCAAAAATGCTTATCAAATCAAAAATTTAAGCTTACTGCAAAGTTCTCATATTTAATAACCTGCGTACTGATACTTATATTTGGAATAGTTCTTGGAAAAGAATTTTTATATATGATTTTCTAATAGTATAAGAAGTTTATATGCGTAAGGACTATTTATGCATGAAATAAGTTAATTATGATTAAGGGAGAAGTAAAGATGTCGAAGATTATGTCAGTGTTTGAAAAGCTAAACCTAGTCGAGAAAGCTGGAGAAGAAAAAACAGATTCTTATCTAAAAACTGAAAAGAATGCAAAGGATGAACATGAATTCAATAAAATTACCGAAGAAAAAATACATATTCAAGAAGAACTCCAGTCATTTTCTAATAACGATAATGACTTAGTGCAATATCAAGATGATTTAAAGGAGAACAGAAAGTTAAGTATACAGGACATTTATAAATCTTATGGTGTAGAAAATAGTGATATTAATACTGTATTCATGCTTGGAAATTTTATAAATGCTCTGCCTGAAAGTTTACCTACTCAGGTAAGAAAGAAATCTGTTATAAGTATTGTTGCGTCAGCAAATACGGACTTGGAAAAGTTAATTGGAGATGGCGAAAAAAGGCTTGAGGTTTTGAATCAGTTTTCAAGTGACTATTACTATTCAACTGTAAGTGCTATAGAGACATATAAGAAAAGAATAGATGAGCTAAGAAAACAAATTGATAAATTCGAAGATAAAATACAGTTAAACGAAAACTTGCTAAAAGAACAAAATAATATTGTAAAATATGAGACGGATAAAATAGAAGGTATAATTAATTTTTTTAAGAATGGTGATTAAATATATTATTAGAATCATAGTCGGTTTAAAAGTCCAGTGATAATTTGGACTACATTTGCTAATACATATTATATGAGGTATTTTTATGCTTAAAGGTAAGTATCGTTTAACTACTGCCGGTAAGGTTATACTTTTTCAGATTGTATTGTTTTTTTCAGGAACCTACATAGGTCTAATGTGGAAAACTTACGATAGCAATAAGTTGTGGGACAAACTATTATATAGCGGTGTAGAAGTAAAGGGAAATCACTTGAGAATTAGAAGTATAAAGGAAGATGAAACATTAATCAAAGCACAGTATATAGATCCGTTATTAAAAAAGACTTTGACAATAATGGTAAACGATAAAATTTACACTATAGAATGTTCTAAATTGATTAAAAGCTATACCATAGAAAGTTCATTTGAAAAAACTGCTGATGTTGAAAAGAAATATAATTTAAATGAAAAGATCAAATTTTTACAACAAGGCGCTTCTCAAATGTATGATGTTTCTTTGAATTATGACGAAGATTTTATTAAAAATACAATAGAGCAAATTGAGAATGAATGTAATGTGAAGCCTGTAAATGCTAGTGTGGGGGAAATTGATCATGAAAGCTTAAGGATCATTCCTTCTATTAATGGATACAAACTTCTCGGTGGTGAACTTGAAGAAGAGATAAAAGAAAGTTTAAATAACAATAAAGAAAATGATGTAATAATATCAGCTCCAGGTAAAGTGTACAAACCTGCTGTTACTACTGATGAACTTTCAAGTATAAATTATAAAATCTCATCCTTTGTTACAGGTTTTTCGGGTTCTTCTTATGAGAGGTCAAATAATATTGAATTGGCGGCAAAAAAAATTAACGGTACGTTACTTATACCTGGAGAAATATTCAGCTTTAATGAATGTGTAGGTGAGAGAAGAGAGGATAGAGGTTTCATGATAGCTCCCGTAATAGTGAACAATAAAATCGAGTCAGGAATTGGTGGAGGCATTTGTCAGGTATCATCAACTCTTTATAATGCTATGTTGAGTGCCGGAATAAAAGCTTTGGAGAGAACTGCACACAGTCTACCATCTTCCTATGTAAAACTCGGATTGGATGCTACTGTGGACTGGAACAATATAGATTTAAAATTTCAAAACACCTTAGGCTATCCTATATACATACAAGCCTATACGGAAGATAAAAAAATATATGTGAATTTCTATTCTAATTCCAGCTTGTTAGAGAAAAAGTATGTTATTTCAACTAATGTATACGAAACCACAAAGCTGGGGACAAAACAAGTAGAAAGTGCCAATGTATCACAAGGAAAGAATTCTTCCACGAAACAATCAAATAATAGTTATAAAGTAAGAGTAAAAAGAGATGTATATGAAAACAATAAATTAATTTCATCAGAGATTATTTCTGACGATGAATATCCACGAGAAAAATAATATATGATAAACAATTTTATTAAGCTATCTGCATTTCTTTGCAGGTAGCTTAATAAAATTTATGCAGAACTCTTAGTTCTGTGTTTAATTTCATATCTATACTCTTTATAATAAATTTTTGCTATAAAATTTTGTTTAGTACCTTGTAATGAACACTACTAAATGGTATATTAATATTATATAGGTAAAATAAAGAAATTAAATGAATTTTGTGTATGTAAGGCAATACATGTAAGGAAATTTGTATTTAATTTCTCATATGGTTATAAACAGGGTAAAGGAGATCTTATAAATGAATAAAATGGATTTTATGAATGAGCTGAGTGCTGCTTTGCAAGGAATTCCAGAAGAAGAGCGAGTTGAAATACTATATGATTATGAAGAACATTTTGCTATAGGTAAGCAAAATGGTAAGAGTGAGCAAGAGATTTGCTTTGAGCTAGGAAGCCCAAGGGAGCTTGCAAATAGCTATTTTTCAAACCATAGTAGCAGAAACTGGAATTATACTAATAATGATTTCAGTAATTATAATAACAGGGTAAGAAATTATAAAAAACGAAATTTTATGGCTGGATCAGCAATTATTATTGGAGTACTAATGCTAGGGCTTTTAAGTTATAATGTATTTCCAAAACATGTTAAACCTAGAATCGGTGTTAATAACGGCAATATTGAAATTAGCAATTCGGGTATTCACGGAGCTGGAATAGATATCGATGATAAAGGAATAAGAATTCCAGGTATAACTATAGATGAACATGGCATAAAAGCTCCGGGAGTGACTATAGATGATAACGGAATTAAAGCACCTGGGGTTACAATAGATGATAAGGGTATAACTGCACCGGGAGTCAGTATCAAAGATGACGGTATAAAGGTTGAACTTCCCAATATGAATGTAAATATTGATAAATAAGAGCAAAGCTATCTGCAACTTAAGCAGATGGCTTTTTTATTTTAAATACAAGCTGTCATTGATATATTCGTATTATTGGCTTTAATATATCGAATTTTAATAAAATAAAAGTAGGAAAAATTATGTAAAATGCTAAAGTAATAAAATTATAATTAAGCTTCAGTAATTCTACAAAAATATATTTGAATTAAATACTATATATTATATATGAATGAAGATATCAATATTTAATGGGAAATGAATGGAATCATCAATTAGAAATGGAGTTGATTTGATGAATATAAATTTTGAAATAAAAGATTTTCATGAACTAAAACAGAAAATAAGTTCAAGTTCACAGGAATCCTTGGTGTATAAGAAATTAGGTTGTTACATAGAAAATAATCTAAATGATATAGCTTTTATGACAGCGGGAGAAATTGCGCTAGCGGCCGATGTAAGTCAAGGGAGTGTAACGAGATTTTGTAATTCTCTCGGCTACAGAGGCTATAATGATTTTTTAAGGAGTCTTCAGCAGTTTATAAGGGAAGAAATTACTGCACCTCAAAGATTACAGCACACATTACAGGATGTTAAAGGTATTTATGAGATTATTGAAATGGAACATAACAATATGAAGCAGCTACAAGCTGTGTTCAAGCAGCCTTCCTATAAAAGACTTGTAGACAAACTAGTTGATACTAAAGAAATAGTGTTGCTTTCCTCAAGAATGTCAGCTACTTTACTACCACATATGGCTTATATATTGAATAAGGTGAGAGATGGAGTAGTCTGCATAACATCTGACAGTGCCCAATGGGATACTATAAATCTTAAAGATCCTAAAGAATTACTAATTTTCACAATAATGTTTCCTAGATATCCTAATAATTTGATTGAAAAGCTTAAGGAATTGAAAAAACTAGGATTTTCTATTGCTGCAATAACTGATAGAATAACTTCTCCTGTGTTTAGCATTGCTGAACCTGTAATAGATATACCGTTAACTATCTCATCTGTTTTTGATATTTACAGTACGCCAATGCTATTCATAAATTTATTACTTAGAGATATAGCTAAGAAAACAGAGGGGCTCAATGAAAGACTTAGTAAATTGGAAGAGTATGAAAAAAGTAAAAATATATATTATAAAACGATGAGTAAATAGAGACATAGGGCTGTAAATAAGGTCATTTAAGAAATTAAAAAGAGGGGATGATAACCATGGATGGAAATAAATATAATTGCATGAATATAACTGTAAACCGAGAAAGAATAGAAAATAATTTAAAGCAATTGTCCCAGTTTGGAAAAAAAGAAAGTGGGGGTATTGACAGGAGTTTTGGTTCTCAAGCAGATGTTATGGCTAGAAAATGGTTAATAAATCAGTGGAATAAAGATTTAAATTGCGCGGTGTATATAGATCCAATAGCCAATATATGGGTTACGAGAGAAGGAAGTGAGAAATTAAAGCCTATCGTTTTAGGCTCACATCATGACAGCGTAAAAGATGGCGGAATGTACGACGGAGCTATGGGCATTATTATTGGAGCTGAGGTACTTCAAAGACTAAAGGAAAATAACTGTGTATTAAGACATCCAATAGCACTGGTTTCTTTTTCAGCTGAAGAGCCTAATCCATTTAATCTATCTACTTTAGGAAGCAGAACAGCAGTTGGAAAGCTTAGTAAAACACAGATTGAGGAGGCTTTTGATACTGAGAGTAAGCTCACACTGGAAGAAGCTATAAAAATTGTTGGAGGAGATGTAAAAAAATTGGGTAAAGCTATGTTGAATGCAGGTGATTTTGCTGCTTTTTTAGAGTGTCATAT
>JAEZDX010000158.1 GCA_023417975.1 Bacillota bacterium | reverse complement strand
TTCAGTTTAGGTCTCAAGCATCTGATGTATTCCCCCCATTATAAATGGAAGAATTTCTTTAGCAAGGATTTCAGGAGATATTACTTCATTATTAGTGATCCACTCATAGACTGAGCTTGAAATTGAGTTACTCACCATGATAGAGAGTAATTTTATTCTTCCAGAATCGTAATTTGCAGATTTATAATTCTTAAATTTATTATATAAAAAATCAACTAGAGCATCTCTAGATTTTTTATTCATTATAGAAGCAACAGAAATATAACCACGTTTGCATGTTTCGCGAGCACTTTGATGGTATTCACAAACTAAGATAATTAAACTTCTCATAAGTTTATCATCAATTTCGGCTTGAAGATTAATATTTTGAGATAATATTTCATTAAACCTATCTGATATTACAAAATCAAAAAGAGCATATTTATCTTGGAAATGAGCATAAAATGTAGCTCTATTTATAGCAGCTTTTTCAGTAATATCTTTTATGGTAATAGATTCAAAATCTTTTTTGATTATTAAAGAAATGAAAGCGTCAATAATAAATTGACGGGTTCTTTTTGACCTTGGGTCATTATAATTATTTTCTGTCTTCATACAATCTCCTCTCTATTCCTTAAAAATATACAAAAAACATAAATTGTTGTATAGACAACACTATATAAATTTTGTTGGTTGAATATACAGCGTTATTATTTTATTATAAATAATATAAATTATTTATACAACAATTGTTGCTTAGTTAAATAAAAAAATGTATTAACTTAATGTTAAAGATTATCTACAGCTGATGTATGAAGCTATTAAGGAAGCGGATGCCATTGTATTTGGCTGGCCAAGCTACTATTACCAAATTACAAGTTAATCAAGAGTTTGGCTAGATCGTACATTTTCAATGGTTGGAGAGAATTTTGCACCGAAACATCCAGATAAGAAGGTAATAACGATATTTAAACAAGGTAATCTAGATCATAAAATAGGCACTGAAGGTATTAAGCATGTTACTAATATTTTTGAAGTATATGGTTTGAAATTAGAAGATAGTATTCACTTCTGTGGAACTAGTAATCCTGATTTAGAAACTTTTGAGGAGTTATCTTCAAGAACATTTAAGGGTTGGGAAAATCTAATTGGATAAATTACTAATACACAAACTAATAAATACGGAAATGATCAGTAATATTGAGCTGTAACAGATTAAAAGAGAAGGAGTGTGTAATTATGAAAATAGAAATTTGGTCTGATTTTGCTTGCCCGTTTTGTTATATTGGCAAACGCCACTTTGAAAAAGGGTTAGAACAGTTTGAACATAAAGAAGAGGTAGAAGTCGTATTTCGTAGTTTTCAATTAGATCCATATGCGAAAAAAAATACAGGAATGAATATCCATCAAGTATCATCTTCAAAGCATGGAATCTCATATGAAAAAGCAAAAGCATTGAACAATGAACTTAAACAAAAAGCGAAAAGGGTTGGGTTAGATTATCAATTTGATACAATGATTTATACGAATTCATATGACGCACTTCGCCTTTCTTATTATGCAAAAGACAATGGGAAGATCCGAGAGTTTATGGAGCGTATTATGAAAGCTCACTTTACTGATTCACTAGATATCGGTGACCATGCAACACTTGCCAAACTTGCAAGTGAGATAGGTCTTGATGAAAACGAAGCTTTAGATGTTTTAGCAAATGATAAATATAGTGATAATATTGCAGATGATAGAGCCGAGGGATTGAAAATCGGCATTCATGGGGTCCCATTTTTCATTGTAAATGACCAATATACCATCTCGGGAGCACAGCCAAGTGAAACTTTTTTAGAGTTATTACGACAGACATGGAAAGAAGATTATGACAATGCTAAGGCTAAAGAGCATAGATCCGAACAGTTATCAGATGACTATTGTTCCGATGGAACATGTAAATTCTAAAAAGAGGACTTTATTATGAGAGTTTTTGTAACAGGTGCAACAGGGTTTATAGATTCAACTATTGTTCGTGAGCTGATAGGTGCTGGAGAAAGCCCCAGCAGGATCTAGACTCCCCTAAGTTGGCGACGAAGGTGCGCCATTCCACGTATATCGCTGGCGTGGTTGGTAGCCGCCTGAATCTGTCGGTTGCTGCCATATCTGCTGGGGGGTACAGCCGACATACTTGTAAAAACCGGCCATATGATGGATTTAATTTTCATATTGTAGTCGGTTCTTTTTTTATGGTATCGAAATACTCATATCTATTGACTTGGGTATATTCTGTAAATCTATTACATAATCACCAAAACGTTTTATATGCTTAGTTATGTATGGGCCAAGAGCAGATATATCTGACTTTGTAAACTTAACTCTATTAGCTAATAATTTTTTTATTATATATGTTATATCTGCAACACTTTGAAGTATTACAGCATTAGATACAAGGTTATTATATTTATTAAACTTAAGACCAAAGTACATTTTTTAGCAATCGATAACTTATTCATCTCGGAAACATCAAGAGCTTTAGCTTGGGCTGCGAATTGTTTAATTTTAGTTTATTGTAATATCTTTGATTAAATTCTCAATATCACCCATAAATAAAATTAATTGATATGTATCTTCTAATGCTTTAAGATGATTAAATTTTACACATTTAGGAAGTGATTTTAAATAATTGAACTTAGAGTGGTTTTGTGAACCTTCAACATTTAGCAGGCTGTCTAATTGACCTTTTTTATCATCATTTAATTGGTTTAATATATTTCGTGGATCACTGAATTAACCAATGCACGAATATGACGTACTAACCGATTCAGTGTACTAAAAGCAGGAAGCTCAAAGTGGTATTTAATTAATGTTTCAATAGCCACATTTATAAGGTCAGCAGGATTATTCATGACTTGTGCTGCCTTATAAGTAGCTTCTGTAACTACATGTCTTGCATTTTGTCCAAATTCAGTAACATTTAAATATTCCCTAATAGAGACTTTATATCGATACCTTGTTCTCTCTGGTAAATCAAACTTTATATCTGAAGGTACATTCAATTGTGATGAAATATATTTTATAATCTCTGATGGTATCTCATCAACTTTAGGAATGTACCCTAATCGTTGAAATGATTTAAGCATAACAATAAAGTTAAAAACTTAGACTTGACCCTTTGCTCTTCTATAAAAAGTGTTACTTTTCATACCAGATAGCTTCATAGCTTCTACAGCTGTTATCTTCTTTTGCATCCAATCGCTAAATATTGATTCAAAATTATCACTAATACTTATTTTTTTCTACCAAATTTAACTCCATTGCTAATTTCAGCTGCAATCCCTTCTTCTTGTCGTTCCTTAATTCTTTTTCGTTCATCTTCAGCCATGTAACTTAATAATTGTAGTATTAATTCAGAAATTAAATTTTCTAAGCCGTTCATATCCAAGTATCAATATAAATATCTTTCAAAAAGTGCACATTTTGAAAGAACTAAAAAATAGCATGTTGGATATTTTTGTAAGCATGTGGCCGGTTTTCGTGTATGTCGGCTGTACCCCATATTAACCTTACAAGATTTATACCCTGTGTGATACAATTGTATTCCTTAGCTATATTTTGTCAAATTTTGATTATACCACTAATAGTACAAGTTTCATTCACATACATTGTAATGTGGCCCTATTTTACACGAATCGTTGCCGTACCCCTATTTACCTTATGCTTTCATAACGGCGGTTACACCCGGGCCAAATAATATTTTGATACTAAATGCATTCAGCAGAAGCGGTATACGTAAAGGAAAAGAAACCCTTATTGGAGTTGCTGAGGGATTCTTTATTGTAATGATAATTAGTGTAGTGCATGTCTGGAGCTATCTCAGGTACTCCCGAAAATGATGGGTATTTTAAAATATATAGGGGCAGCCTACATAGTATGGCTTGCAATTCACATTTTAATGAGTAAACCGACTGAAGAAGTCATAGATAAGAAAGGTGATTTTTGGAAAACTACTTCAAAAACAGTTTGTAACACATTTCCGTGTAATGAATGCTGCCATGGCTGCGGTTTTAATATGGAGTGCTTTTCACATAGTGTGGAAAGGAAATATGTTACGCAGTTTTTGTCGGAGTCTTTTTGCGCATATTATGTTTAAGTGCATAATAACATATTAGTCTCGAAATACTTTCTAAACGTTTATAGTAAAATATTGTTGGATTTTTTATGCCTTAAAAGTTTTTTAAATCACAACTTCCAGTTGTTTCAGTATTACTAATTTCCTTTACAGCCTTCTTATGCAATGCCCATAAGCACCCAAAGGAAATGTACCCGAGAACAGTATAAATCAAAATAATGATTTCTTTGTTCTTTGCTGAATCTAGTTGTCTTTGAATTTCTACTTTTTGACTGATTTCCTTTCCATTTGAGTCAACAATAACGGTATTGTCTGGCTTTTGTAAATCGTATTTTAATTGATTTATATTATCATTTACTATAATTGCATTAATACCACCAAGGAAAGTAAAGAATAACGTGACAACTAAACAAGATATCAATGCAACATTTTTAGCTTTGGACTTAGATTCTTGAAAGTTTACAAGTACTTTCTTAAATAAAAATAACACGGCAAATATTAAAAGTACTAAATTTGATACAATTAATATAACCAACATAAAATCCCCACCTTATTTTTGTGTAATTCCATATAATAAAAAATATATCATAATTAGATGATAATGGAAATAGTTGTTTTCTAAAATATACAATTAATAGTTTTATTTGTAGGTGACCATTTTACAAAGTATGCTATAATAAAGCAATTAAATAAATTTAATGAAAGATGAATAAGAATTGGTTAATACGCACTAATAGTGAGATAAACCGGCATGTAAAAACCATTTTACATACTAAAAAGTAGTGATGTAATACAGGTTTGATAGCATGGACATACTCCGAACATTAGAATGTAATCAGGAGGGATATCAAAGTGGACATAAGTAAGCAAATAAAAAAGTACAGACTGGATTTAAAATTATCCCAGGAGGATTTGGCTGAAAAAGTATTTGTAACACGACAGACAATTTCAAACTGGGAAAACGACAAGAACTATCCTGATATAAATAGCCTTGTGCTATTAAGCACTCTCTTTGGTGTTTCTGTTGATATTCTAGTTAAAGGAGATTTGGAGGAAATGAAAGAAGAAATTAAAACAGAGGATATTAAAAAGTTTAAACGCGATGGCACGATTTTTACTGTACTGCTTATTGCAACAGCAGTATTAATCGTTCCGCTATTTCTTTTCTTGGATTTTGTAGGAATTGCAATCTGGTTAGTGGTATATGGAATTACAATGTATTATGCAATATGCATTGAAAAGCAAAAGAAAACTCATGATGTTCAAACATACAGAGAAATCATAGCTCTTACCGAAGGAAAAAAACTTGATCAAATTGAAAAGCGTTGCGAAGTTGCAAAACGACCATATCAAAAAGCAATCTTAGTAATTTGTTCAGGATTTATTACACTAGTTGTTACTATAGGAATGTATTTTTTATTTAGATTAATTCAGAATATAATTCCAATTTCTTAAACAGTCGGTATTACCATATTTTCATTGATTAATAATAGTAGCTTTCCAATTCTAACTGGGGCTACTATTTTTTTGACATTTTATTAATAAGTAACACTATAAATGTTAGTAGTACGAGTAAAAAATAATCTTTGTTCAGTTAAAAATTTAAATAGTTGCCATATATATATTTAAAAATTAAAAACTAACCCCATTATTTACAAAACACTACATATATTGCCGATTTGTGGTATAATCATCATAATAAGTTAAATAACAATCGCTGTAAAAATGAATGCAAGGTTATTTTATTACGTTTGTAAATAAAACTATTGGAGGGACAAACAAAATGCAATATTTTAAATACAATGACTTTGTCAATAAAGTCATTGAGCTGGGTTTCCTTTTTCCTCCGGATAAAGATACGAAAGGATTTCCAACAATAAATGATTTTGTATCAGAAGGCCAGTGGTGGACAAATAATCCTGAACTTGACCCGTGGTTGTGGAAAGACAGAGTAGCAGAGGAAAAGAAATTGGCTTATGGTTCATTTTTTTGCGGGAAGAAGGGATTTATCTCTCCACAGTTTTATTCCATATTTGTGGATGCATTTCGTCCGATGCTGACTATGGAAGAACGGTGGCAATCTGGCAAGCTAGGGGAATTTGAATGGAAGTTTTGGAACCTGATAACAAATGAAAATCGTCCTATAGCTACTCATGAATACCGGCGAATGATAGAGATTCCGGATAATAGTAGAAAGAGTACTTTGGATGCAGCGGTAGTCAATTTACAGATGACATTTGATGTCACAATTACTGGCAATATAGATATGCTGGACAAAAAAGGCATGCCTTACAATAAAGCTGAAGCTTTTGATAAAGTTGATAAATGGGTTCCAAAAGAATGGTTGTCCTTAAATCAACATATGAATCACGAAGAAGCACTGGAAACAATTTATAGCCACACTCAACATATTTGCAACGGCTTGGACGTAGAACGTATTAAAAAAATGTTTAGTAAGTCGCTGAAATTATATAAAAAGTTTTGTTGATTTATTTACCAAGGGAGCAATATTAGCGATGGTAAATGTATAGGCTGTGACCGTATCATAAGTAAGTGAGGCTTTTACTAAAATGCATGAATGATGTAACTATAATTAACATTGCAAATTCATGGTTTGAATTTGGGGAATATTTGCCTAAAAACATCAGAAGACAGAAAGCCACCTTTTATTTCTACCACTTTAGCAGATACTTGATTAGCCATCTCCAGGCTTTCTATATAGGAATAGCCCAATTTTCTTGAAGCCATGAAGGCACCAATGTGAGAATCGCCGGCACCAATTGTGTCAACAACATCAGCTTTGATACCTTTGGCATGCTGTAGGTGTTCACCATCATATACATAGGATCCGTGTTCACCATCTGTAATGATAATCAAATTACTCGTTAAGGAATAAAGTGTCTTGGCAGCTAGTTCTAAAGTTATTGTTTTTGTAAAGGTTAGAATTTCATCCATATTTAAATGAACGATTGGTGAAAGTTTGAAGATTTCATCAATCTTTTTTTTATCTATTATAGAAAATCTTGGCCCAGGGGCAAAGAAAACTTGCAGATGCCTGTTTTTATTAAGAAAAGCTATGATTTTATTACCGGTGGGTTCCTCAATTTCTAAGCCGCATATGTAGACTTGGTCAAAATCATCTATATCAATCGAATGAAGCCACATAGGATCAAAACTGTATTCGGCACCGTGATATGATAGAAAAGTTCGTTCACCATGAGCTTCAACATAACAATAACAACACCCGTTATCTTGATCAACAACACGGACAAAGGGCGATAATCCCATTTTTTTCAGCTGCGAAGCCACATAATCTCCATAGATTCCGGTACCGACAGGTGAGCAAAACACAAAAGGAACTTTAAAAAGATTTATTATATTCTGCACATTAAAAGCACAACCGCCAATAGACATAGTTTGACCGTTTATGTGACTGTCTTCAGTAGTTGTTGGGAGTTTTTCTATATTGATGATTATATCCAGTACTGTAGATCCGATAATTAGTGTTTTTTTCATTGTTACCTCCTGGGCATACGTAAAATAGGTTTATTGCATAATTACAGTATATCAGTTAATTACAATGAATTCAGCAATTAGTAACCACAGACTTTTCAATTTTAATGCTGTTAAATATTTGGGATAAAGCACTATTAATAAACACAAAATAAGCGTAAACAATTTTAAGGGGAGATTATATATGAGCAATCAAATCATATTGTGGGCATTAGCAATACTTCCTTGGTTGCCAATGTTCTTTATGAAAAAAGAAAATTTAAAGAGGTTTATGCCAACGGCTTTGTTATCTGTAGTTATGAGTTTATTAGTAGTACAAATAGGTGAAGTTTTGGACTGGTGGGTTTTCAAAGAATACCCATATCCACTAATCAGCCCTTCTTATGTTTATAGCTTAAACCCAATTTTAACTATATTGATTTTTCGATTTACATACAGACGATTCTGGTTATATTTAATTGTGGATTCTATAGCTAATTTAGTATTTGCTTATCCGTTTATTGGTTACTTTTTGACAAAAAGAGGTATATTTCAATATTTAAAATTTGGTGGAATTCATGTATTCATAATAACTACAGTTACTGGGATTATATTATATTGGTATCAAATGTGGCAGGAGGGTATTTTTGCTAGGAGCGATAAAGATAGTTAATAATGTGAAAGTTTCATAATAATTTCGCATTAATAGGGGCTGTCTGTCATACTAGTGATTAAAAATCGCAGTGAAAGACAACCCTATTTTTATGTCGTTATGTGTCATATTTTGGCTTGAACCTAATATATGATATAGGCCTTCTATGCGCACTAAGGCTATGTTTGGAAATAGTGATAGGCATGATTTAGACAAGCCATAAGTGTCAATAATCCAGATATAAAGTAGTAAATAAAGCTTGTAGCTTCCATACCGTAGAAAGCATGTACTTAACAACTACGCTTGGACATTACAGTGAGGTTTGTCCATAAATA
>JAEZDX010000110.1 GCA_023417975.1 Bacillota bacterium | reverse complement strand
GGGTTGAAGGAAGCAAATCTATAGCTCTCGGATTTAGGAAGTCACCTGTAGCATAATCATGATCTTTTACTCTTAAGGTGTATTCCACAGTTCCGTCAGGCTGTACATTATTGGGAGTAACACTTATAGATGGATCCAGCCAAGCCTTTTCCTCAACTACCTTAATTACCGCAGTATCACTTTTGCTTGCTGTGTTACCGGAATAGGACCAGCTTAATGTAGCGGTATTTGTTATGGTTTGATTCAGCTGCACCTGGTTACCATCATGATCGGTACTTAGTATATTACCCCGTACCTCTATATTGCTCACATTTGAGAACCCTGGGTCAGTTGTTCCATAATCCCACTTAAGCCTTGTTATGTGCTCATCGCTGGCAAGCCCCAGAGCGCTTACGTTTAATGTAGCATTGGACGAGCTATTGAAAGGACTTCCTGCCCACAATGTCCAATTTTCATTTAAATTAGTTTTAAAGTATATATTAAACTTATCCGGAGCCGCATAATTGTAGCTTCCTGTAGTAATGGTTGTTACATTGATTTGGTTGGGAATTGGGTCCTCCAGTACAAAATTGTCCAAAGGTACATTTCCCGTATTGCTTATGTTGCCTATATAAAACTTGGCTATTTGGTTTATGGAATATTCATCATTCACCTGACGTCCGGTTTTCGTTAAATTTCCTGTCCCAGGTGATGGCACTGTAAAGCCATGACTTACTGACGCCTGCTTCACAACAGCATCCGTATCTCCATACTGCTTGGCAGATACCACTACTTTATTAATTACCGTATTGTTTGAATTAAATAGCTCTGATGGATATTTTAAACTTACCTTATATTTCTTTATGCCTCCCACAGCTATCTCAGGCACACTCCAGCTTACCGTATTGGCTGAAGAATCGTAGCTGCCGCCGTCAGAAGCTACATATACCGCACCTTCCGGCAGTTGGTCCGTTATATCCACTTCCTGCAGATTTAGCTGACCGTTTCCGCTGTTACCATCTACTTCTATTTCATATGTAATAACCTGATCCGGTGTCGGCTGTGCCGGAGAAGCCGGAATTATTACCTTCTTTGAAATTTTCCAATTAGGTGCATTGAGCTTTGAAGTTACAGTTACAGCTTCACTGTTTATACCTGCTGAGGCATCATCTTTTATTGAAGCTTGGTTAACTGCCGAAGTATTAGCTTTGGTTACTCCATTATTAAACATAGCCACAAGCTTTATGAAGCCGGAACTTCCTGCCTTCAGTCCTATTTCACCTTGTCCAATATCTTCATGAAATTTTATAGTTACAACTTCCCGCATATCTCCGTTAACATCACGCTTTGAGGTTGTTATGTCCGCTGTGGCAGGGCCTGAAGCAGATACATAGCTTACTTCCTTTGGAAGCACATCCTCAATAACGGTATTTTTTGAAGAATCTATTAAGCTTGAATAAGCATACTTAATGGTATAAGTAAATTGCTCTCCCGAATATACCGATGCTGAACTTGAAGAGAGCTGAATATTGAGCTTTGAACTTTCTGCACTTGCCTTATAGGCGGCAGAATTAAATATAATCTGAAACATCATTACAAAAGCTATAAAAAAACTCAATTTTCTAACATTTTTTCCTATGATTTATTCACTCCTTTGTTTTTAAAAATTATATAGTTTAGTTCTTGTCTAATAATAATCATTATCTAGTTAATATATAGTACTAATTGTACTATATATTCCATTTTTCTACAATATTTTTCATTGAAATCATTATAACTTTTTTAATGCTGAAAGTTAGAAATTTTGTAAGCGCTGATTTTACCTAGGTTAAGACAAAGAATGACACATATAAATTCGGAAAGACTTTTTAGAGGCAGCATTATTTAAGTCACTAAGACCGCTATAATGCAAAGGACCCCGATTAAATCGGGGTCCTTTGCATTATAACCATACTTAAGTATAAAAATTATACTGCATTTTAAACTTTTGCTTAATTTTTATGTATTTTGCCAGCAGTAAATATTCCTGTTTTTACTATCTATAAATAAATATCAGAAAACTCTATATTCGTAATTTCTACAAAATCTTTTCCCATAAAGCTTACCTTTTCATTCTTCTCAAATTCTTCATCAACATTTTTACACGGAAGTTTAATAGTAAATGTACTTCCTTTACCTAAAGTGCTTTTAACCCATATATCCCCTCCAAGCGCCTCAACAAACTTTTTAACCAAGGATAATCCAATACCTGCTCCTTCTGCCTGGCGTGACAGTAAACTATTAACTTGTCCAAATCTCTCAAAAATTAAGTTCATATTTTCCTTAGAAATGCCTATACCCTTGTCCTTAACTTTGATATATACATAATTTTCATCATTAGTCATCTCTACATTAATTGATTTACCTGGAGCAGTAAACTTTATTGCGTTGGAAAGGAGATTCAAAAGTATTCTTTCATATTTATCATCATCTAACGCCATAAGCTTCTTTCCCATTGTTGCTTTAAATGTTAAAGTTATTCCCTTCTGAGTTGCATATATACCGCAGGATTCTGTTATTACTTTTGTCAAATGCACGATATCTATATTGCTGTTATTTATATTAATGTTACCCGCATTGGCTCGAGTAATATCAAGAAGGTTATTCACAAGTCTCAATTGTCTATTTGAATTTTGTCTTATCATTCCGATATATTTTTTAAGTTTATCTGTCAGTTCATCAAAACAAAGCTTATATATAACTTGTATGGCTGCATTTATTACATTTAGCGGCGTTCTCAGCTCATGTGATATCATAGATAGAAACTCATCCTTCATCTCTAATGACGCCTTAACTGCCTCTAGCTTTTCTCTCTCTTTCCTCAAAAGTAATTCATGCTGCTCTTTGATAACTTGCTCCTTTTCTACCTGCTCAGTAATATCACGACTGCGTATGACACTCAACCTGACGCTATGATCCGGATTGTAAACCGGTCTGCCGGAAACAGATATATACTTAATAATATCTCCTTGAACCATTTTAGCCTTGTAGTCACTTATAACCTCACCTTGCTTTATCCTAGCAAAAGGCATCTCTTCAGGTGGTATTTGTGTATCATCAAAATAAAAAAACTTAGTGTACTCATACCCATCACCATATTTTTGCAAATTCTCACTGGGAAAATACTCTCTGGCAGCTTTATTAAGAGAATAAAGCTTACCTTCTGCATCGTAAATAAAAATTGCATCACTAATATTTTCAATTACTGCCTCAAGCTCTTCATTCTTCTTTTTAGTCTCTTTTCCATGAATAACCTTTTCAGTCACATTGCATAAGTTACATATTATATATTTTATCTTTTCTCCCTCAAACACTGGGGTCAAGGAGAAATCGCAATACATTGTTCCTCCTTTGGAAGTATTACATGCAAATTCTTTAAATATTCTAACTTTTCCATCCGCAGCTATATCTGTGAACAGCTTTTCAAAATAACTGCTTTTAAATCCCGGAACAATTTCATATATTGACCTACCTATTGAAGTTTTCTCATTATTATATGGTTCATTACAATAATTAAAAAATAGTTCATTAGCCATTAGCAGTATGAATTCCTGAATACTATATACAGAAATTGCACCTGTATTCCCTGAGAGCATTTCAATTAGATAACTGGACCTTTCATCAATAATTGAATCTGATCTTTCTATAAAAATATAAATTTGCTTGTCATCTTCCTGTACTCTTTCAATATTGATAAATTTAACCTTCAGTGATTTTGTAAACAAAAAGTAATCCTTATCTTTACAGATATCCTCAATGTTTATGTTCGGACCAATTCTTAAATTCCTGAAAACATCCTCAAGACTTCTATTTAAAATTTCCTTTTGGCTGATTTCTGTCATACTAGAAAAAGCTTGGTTGGCTTCAATCACATTACCATCATTTACAATAATAAAAGGATATTCAATCACATTATAAAATCGGCTTCCTTCACTCATAATAATTTCTCCTTAGTATCAAGTATTATTATTAATGTCAGTATGTTTATCAGATACATTGTATCATCTTAATCCATAATATGCCACAATTTCCAGTTAAATTTTAAATATTGTATTGCGAACATCCTCATTCGTTTGCCTTATTTTACAAGTTTATAATAACACTATTATCTCTAGACCTACTATCTTTGTATATACTGTAACATTAAGTAAAATTATAGCTTCCATTAACATTAATGTAATAATTGAATTGAAACTGTGTAAAACTAGTTAGGAAGCTACAAAATCACATTATTGCGAGGGAAAATTATGAGCGGGCTAAAATTTAGAACGTCTTCTGCTAGAAGGCCAATGGCTTTTGTTTGTCTGTTTGGAACAACTCAACTTCATTTAAGGAATCCTTACGTTATCGCAGGTTGGTCATTGGCATTTCCCGGCACGGGACATCTTTTATTATCTAAATACGTACGAGGCATCGTATTGTTCCTATGGGAAGTGTTTATTAATTATAAAGCAAAAGTTAATCTTTTAATTCTTTATTCCTTCATAGGTGACTTTGAAAAAGCAAAGCATGTAGCTGACTTACGATGGCTGTCTCTATATATTCCAACATATATCTTTACAATTTGGGATAGTTATAGGACAACAATTGATTTGAACCATGCCTACATATTAGCATCCAGGGAAAATGCTCAAATAAAACCTTTTAAGATAAGCTCAACAGAAATCAATTACCTAGATAAAAAAATACCTTGGGTTTCTGCCTGTTGGTCATTATTAGTTCCCGGCGGAGGTCAATTATATATACACAGGCTTATTACTGCATTTTTTCTTATCTCTTGGTGGATTGCTATCAGTTATTGTTCCAAGCTTCTTCCCGCAATGCATTATACTTTGCTAGGAGATTTTCAACAGGCAAAATCAATATTGGATATGCAATGGGCTTTAAATATACCATCCGTGTGCTTTTTTGCCATGTATGATGCCTACGTTAACACCGTTGAAAATAATAAATTATTTGGTTGGGAACAAGCTAATTTCTTAAAAAGAACTTATCAGAGTTCTAGTTTTATCCTCCCATTCAAGAAGAATATTCGAGGTGATAAAATGTATGTTATCTCTACCTTTCAGCATTCAATTTATTTAGAATTGGCAATTACCGCTATTGAAGCTATAGGTATTAAAAAAGAAGCCATTATGGCTATTCCCATTGATAAAAAGAGTGGAGGAAAAAGATTATTTGACTCTATGCACAGCTCTGATGGGGTAAGTTTGTTTGATTTACCTGCAATACTTTGTGTTATATTTGGCGTGTTTGGAGGAGTATATGGATATGTTTTAAAATGGGGACCTCTTATTTGGGGTCTGATTGCCATTATTATAGGCTTTTCCATAGGACTTATTATTAAGTTTGTGCTCATAAAAAAGCAATGCAAGAAAAGTAATGATAATTCCTCCGAAGTAGTTCTTATGGTAGAATGTGATGAAAATCAATTTGAAATAATTAAAAATACGCTGTGGGATCACAATGCTCTTGGTGTCAGCAAATTAGACTTTAAGGGTTAAGCTAAATATTTTTTTATTTTATATGTAACTATTTCTCCGAACTGTGTATTTATTACTTGTACCCAAAAACAGAAAGGAGGAAAAAGATATGGCAGTAGTTACTACTAAAGGTTCAACCAGACTTGCAATAACCTTAAAGACCGGTGTTGATGCAAGCGGAAATGACGTTAAGAAAACAATGAGTTTTGCAAAAGTTAAGGTATCCGCTGCAGATGAAAATCTGTTCGAGACAGCCAAGGCAATCGAACCACTGCTCAGATACCCGGTTACTTCAATCGAGAAGGACGACTCATACTTGCTTGCTGAGGCTTAATACCGGATTTGAGTGATTTTTGTAGAAAGGAGGTAGCTCTTTTATGGATTTCTCATTGCTTATGACCTTTGTAAATGAAATAGGGGACAAAGTTAGCCTCACTATTTCCAACATAAAGCAGAATGTTTCTCAGGAAGAGGTAAGTGCAGCCATGGATGCCATTATAGCAAACAACATATTCAATTCCAAAGGCGGAGACTTCAAAACAAAGTACTCTGCACAGCTGACACAGAGACAAGTCACCAAGTGGGATCTTGTTTAAAGAAAAGGCACCGGATTCGGTGCCTTTTACTTTTTACAGGGCTAACAAATGAGAACTTCACTATAGTGCTTTTACCATAAACATTTCCATAGGCTGTTCATATCCCGGAATGTCTACAACCAAACAACCGGAATCCTTGTATCCTAACTTCCTATAAAAATGCTGCGCCTCCTCATCCACTTGTGTGGAAACCATGGCCATGCCGTAACCTAGCTTTTTCATTTCACATTCCCAAAAACTCATTGCTTTATGTCCAAAGCCTTTCTTTTGATAAGACCAATCAATGAAAATCAGCGTTAAAAACGGTGTGTTATCCCAAAACAAATTGTATCGCAATACTCCCATTGGTTTTTCATCATCCAGAATAATATAACCCATCTTGTCTCGAACCTTTTTCTCGAATTCTTTATCCGGCAAATGTCTATCTAATGTATACCAATATTCCTTGTCGTTATTTTCTGCCAACCTAATCTTAAACATTTTGCTATACTCCTCACTGCAAATTACTATTTAATTGTGTTCTCCCATTGTTCTTTTGTAATGCGGGTGATATGTTCGGTTCTAATCTCATTGATTAAAGA
>JAEZDX010000109.1 GCA_023417975.1 Bacillota bacterium | reverse complement strand
TCTACCATCTTATCAACTATCTTTTCAGGCTTTCCTTCATTTAACGCTTGAACTCTGTAAATTTCCTTTTCTTTTTCAAGAGTATCTTGGTCTACTTCTGTTCTGTCAAGGAATAATGGATTTGCTGCTGCAACCTGCATAGCAACATCTTTAGCTACTTCCTTTACTATGTCGTTTTGAACTTCGCAGCCTAACTCAACTACAACTCCGATTCTTCCGCCGCCATGAATATAACTCTGCGTTAATCCACTTTCTACTGAGAATTTATTGAATCTTCTTACATTCATATTTTCTCCCAGCTTAGCAATAAGAGCTGTAACCGCATCCTTTACAGTTATACTGTTATCGGCTATGTACTTTTCATCTACAAACTCTTCAATACTTGTGGATGAAGATGCTGCCGCCTGCTTTGCCAAATTTGCAGCCAAAGCTGTAAATTCTTCATTTGCAGCAACAAAGTCAGTTTCACAATTTAATTCAACTATTCCTGCAACCTTTAGGTCGTCGGAAACATATGTACTTACTATACCTTCAGCAGCAACTCTTCCTGCTTTTTTAGCAGCTGCAGCCAATCCTTTTTCTCTTAAAAACTCTATAGCTTTTTCCATGTCACCATTGGTTTCATTTAAAGCCTTTTTACAGTCCATCATTCCTGCTCCGGTTCTATCTCTTAACTCTTTAACAGCTTGTGCAGTAATCATGTCAAATCCTCCTTAATTTATGTTAATTTAAAAGGTAAATGGAGTAAACTCCACCTACCTCTGTAAAATTACTCTGCCAATTGTTCTCCTTGACGTCCTTCGATGATAGCATCAGCAATTTTAGCAGTGATTAATTTAACTGCTCTAATAGCGTCATCATTTCCAGGAATTACATAGTCAACTTCATCTGGATCACAGTTAGTATCTACAATAGCTACAACCGGTATACCTAGAATTTTTGCTTCTGATATTGCATTTCTTTCCTTTCTAGGGTCAACTACAAACAATGCACCTACGTTTCCATCTACCATGTTCTTGATTCCGCCAAGGTTCTTTTCAAGTTCCTTCTCTTGATGCTTAAGCTTTATAACTTCGTTCTTTGGAAGAACATCGAAAGTACCATCCTCTTCCATTTTGTTAAGTTCTTCAAGCTTGTTAATTCTTGTCTTTATTGTTCTGAAGTTAGTTAACATTCCGCCTAACCATCTGTTTCTTACAAAGTGCATACCGGATCTTATTGCTTCTTCTTCAATAGCTTCCTGTGCCTGCTTCTTTGTACCTACAAAAAGAACATCTTTACCTTCTGCTGATAAACTCTTTACAAAGTCATAAGCTTCTTCTATTTTCTTTACAGTCTTCTGAAGGTCTATTATATAGATACCATTTCTTTCTGTAAAGATATATGGAGCCATCTTAGGGTTCCATCTTCTTGTTTGATGTCCAAAATGAACACCAGCTTCCAATAACTGTTTCATTGATATAACTGACATATTTTTACCTCCCTGGTTTTACCTCCATCACCTTCATTTTTATAAGACACCTTTAGGCACCCTCTTATAAATTAGGCAATGTGTGTACTTTTATCACTTTAGTAGTATATCATAAGGATTTAACTCCTTCAATAACTTTTTTACAAATTACAAATATTTTTCTATTTTATCTTATTAAGCTCATCTAAAAGCTTATCGTTAAGAATCTTGATATGAGTGCCTTTCATTCCCAGTGATCGAGATTCTATGACTCCTGCGCTTTCAAATTTTCTTAAAGCATTCACAATAACTGATCTTGTGATACCGACTTTATCAGCAATTTTTGACGCTACCAGCAAGCCTTCGCTTCCATCTAATTCATCAAAAATATGCTCAACAGCTTCTAATTCAGAATAGGATAGCGTACCTATTGCCAGCTGTACAATTGCTTTTTTTCTTGCTTCTTCTTCTATTTCATCATTCTTTGCCCTTAATATTTCCAATCCAACTATTGTAGCACTATATTCTACCAAAACTAAATCCTCGTCGGTAAATTCTTCTCCGAATCTAGCCAAAAGCAAAGTTCCAAGTCTTTCTCTATTTCCGACAATAGGTACAATAGTAGATATTTTATTTTCAAGACCACAGCTTCCTTCTTCAGAAAACACGCACACACCTTTATTATGTAGGTTTGCTGCCGTTTCATTTACATTCATGAGTTTAGAATTATATGACTCAGGAAATCTCATTTCACTAAGCACCTTATCTTTAACTACATCACATTCAAAGCCACCGGAAAAATTATACCCTAATATTTTTCCTTTTCTGCTCACAATATAAACATTACATACTAGTACATCACTTAATAATTTACATATATCATTAAACACAACAGGTTCTGCACCTGACTTTTGAAGTATCTTATTCAGTCTTCTAGTCTTATCAAGTAGTGTTGACATTTTTTCTCCTCCTTATAACTTCCTCTGGCGTATATTTCGAAATTGTTGCAAAATTTAAAAATTTCAGAATTGTTCAATTCGCCTCATTTATAATACCATACAAAGTGCACTTTTTCAACATTAAATTTTGCATAGCGACAAATTCGAGCAAAAAAGAAAAGGAGCAGCTTAATTGTTTATTATTAATTAAACTGCCCAGTTCTATGATAAATATATAAAATTTTGCTTATCTAATAAT
>JAEZDX010000102.1 GCA_023417975.1 Bacillota bacterium | reverse complement strand
TGAATAATATAATCGAGATTCGCACCCAAAAGCATGCAGCCTTTTTCAATTACTGTTCGATTAACCCCTTCTGCAAAACTTAACTGCTTGAATTTTTTCTTCACTGATTTAACTTCTAAATCCAGGACACTTTTGGAAGGTCGCACAAGGCAAGCAGCTGTAATGAGTCCAGTTAATTCGTCGATGGTATATAGTGTTTTCTCCATTTGGTTTTGCGGCTCTACATCAGAGCATATTCCATAACCATGACTGCAAATGGCATGAATATATTCCTCGTCTATATCTTCAGCCTTCAATATCTCCGCTGCTTTTTTACAGTGTTCTTCTGGGTATTTTTCATAATCCAAGTCATGTAAAAGGCCAACTATGCCCCATTTTTCAACATCTTCATCATTGATTTTCGCAAAATGTCTCATAACAGCCTCAACAGTGAGTGCATGCTTTCGCAATGCAGCGGTTTTAGTATACTCTTTTAATAATTCCCAAGCTTCTTGCCGTGTGAGTTCTTTTCCCATCATAATTCTCCTTCTTAATATATTTTAATATGACTTACGAAGCAAAGACAAACTGCACTAGAACCATATAAATTATTGTACCTAAGACAATACACGCCAGAGTGTTTTTCTTCCATATGTAAAGAATGATGATACATAAAATTGATATTATCTCTGGTAATCCATGCAAGCCAGAAAAGAAAGTTACATCTTTCAAACAATAGATTACCAACAGGCCTATTACAGCAGAAGGTAACACTTTACCTAAATATTGAATATAGCGCGGTGGCGTTTTATTTGCTGGAAATGCAAAAAAAGGTAAAAATCTTGTAGTTACAGTTCCTATAACAACCATAATAATTGTTATAATGCTTTGTCCTAAAGACATGGTCATTTTAATATCGCTCTACTTTCAGTATGACTTTTTAATACCGTTAGGCTAAATATTATAAGTATCATTGCCAGAATCATAAATTTGCTTGAACCAAAAATCAATAGACAAATTGCCGACGATAATAGGCCGACCAAAGCTGGCAAATGATTTTTTGCTTCATTCCACTGGTTTAGAAAAATGACTACAAACAACGCAGTTAAAACAAAGTCAATTCCTTTTGTATTGAATTTTATATAAGAGCCAAGGATTCCGCCTAAGGTAGCACCGACAACCCAATAAATATGATTTAATAATGTAACAAAAAACATAAACCAGCCTTTATCTATATCTTGAGGCGGTGTGACAGAACAGTTAATAGAAAATGATTCATCGCACATGCCAAATATTAAATACCATTTTTTATTTCCAACATTTTTATACTTCTCAAGCATAGAAATTCCATAAAATAAGTGTCTTGCATTCACCACTATTGTTAATAGAAAAGCATATAAAGGGTTAAAAGTGGATAATAGCAAACTCACAGTTACTAATTCCATTGACCCTGCAAAAATGAACAGGCTCATAAGCATGGGATATACAAAGGAGAAACCCTTACTGTTCATATAAATTCCATAAGCGATTCCTAGCGCTAAAAAGCCTGCACCAATTGGAATTGTATATGGAAAAGCAGCTTTTAGTGCTTTTCTCTTAACCATTAAATAACCTCTTTTCTTACCTTTAAATCTTGATTTTATGTTATAGTGTGCGTAAAATAGGAATAATAGGTAAAATATATCTGTAATTTATATTTTACGATTGTTAAGTATAGTTGTCAAGTCTAGAAAGGATATTTTATGGACTTAAATAATATAATTGCTGCAAACCTTAATAAATTAAGAACTGAAAGGAATTTGAGCTTAGGCCAGTTGGCTGGCTTATCCGGCATAAGCAAGGTAATGCTTTCACAGATTGAAAAAGGTGAAACTAACCCTACAATTAATACCATTTGGAAAATTGCTAATGGGCTTAAAGTTCCATATACAAAGCTGATCGACGAGGCTCCTAATAATGCTGTGGTTGTAAAAATGTCTGAATGCATTGAACAGATGAATGAGACTACTAATTATCGTGTATTTTGCTATTATGCAAATACACCAACTCGCAACTTTGAGATGTTTCGCATAGAATTAGACCCTCATTCATCAAATGAATCTATTGGGCATTCGGAAAAATCCGAGGAATATATTTATGTCACTAGCGGAGAATTAATTTTAAAAACGAAAGGTAAAAATTATACTCTACTGGAAGGAGATACAATTTGTTTTGATTCTTCAGCGCATCATACTTACATCAACCAGCAAGATAAGCTACTTACCTGTGTCATAATTAACTATTACCCGTAAAGCAAAGTCTCTTTAGGATACTTTTTTAAAGTATCTGACCCACGAGGGAGAACGCCCTACGGGGGCTTGCGGTCTTAAGGCCGCAAAAAAGCGGGGTGTGCCTGTTGTGGCCACACTCCGCTTTTTCAGCTTGGCCTTGATAGTTTGGGTTACGCTAAGAAAAGAATAGGAGTTCCGAAAGATTTCTAATACCGAATCACCAGTATGTAACTTATACATTTTTCGCCTGTTGACTGTTTATCGATTAATTACATCTTGATGATTGCTTCCTTATGGAACTTGTGCATTCGCACCTGGATTGTCGTTCCCGTACCCTTCCATCAGGTTGATGGCACCCCATGCTGCAAGACCCGCGCCGAGGGCGATGACCAGCACTTTCAACGTACTGATTGCAGAAGAAAAAAATTCCATAAACAGGCCTCCTTATAAGATTTACATAGTTGATAGCGTCCTATATATGAAAAGGCTGCCGTTATCCGGCAGCCTTGGTAACGGGAGAATGTCTTTACAGGGGGATTCCTGAAAAGTGATATAAAAAAATGGGCGCAATACGCGCCCATTGATCTTTACAATTTTTGAATTTCTGCAGGGTAAAGGTTTATCGCCATAATAATGGTGTGTTCTGCTGGCTGAGTAACCAATCTCTGCACTGCTTTTCAGAACCAGCATATCTATAAAAGAGCCAAAGCCTTTCGCAAGTCCGCAATATAGGCAGTCTGCTGTTTTTTCAAGTAGTTTTTTACAAAGGGCTTCAATAAGATGTTGTTTGGCGTTACGTTTTCTGTGAAGTCAATCCTTGTCTGCCCGTTATCATTTGAAAACAGGCCTACCCAATGACCGAGCATATTTTCATTATTCATATCAAACTCATACCGGTTCATCGGTTTGAATGACGTAATCGTAAATGTAGTAGCATATCCGTCTTTTGTATATTCTACAAATCTTTTACCTGAATCAACGACCTCAATTTTACTTAAATCACTTCGCCATGCATAGTTGTCAAGTGAAGTTACCACCTTCCAGACTGCCTCTATCTTGTAGTTCAAAACAGCTTTTATATTTGTTGTTGCCATGATATCACCCCATAAGCATTTTTATTACTGTACAAACATATCACAATGAGTAATAAAATGCCAAGTCCAGAAACTTCTCTTATACGCTTGTCTCTTTTTTTAGCCTGTGCAATGCCCACGAAAAGCTGATCAGGCATAGAACTGCGAGTAGAAGAATGGCCAAGATTACATCATGGGTAACAATGTTTCCCTGTAAAATCAAATTTCGTAAAACATTGATTACGTGGGTAAACGGGTTCAGATTGACAGCAATTTTAAGTCCCCCGGATAATTTATCTTCCGGGAATAATGCTGTGCTGAGGAAAAAGAT
>JAEZDX010000091.1 GCA_023417975.1 Bacillota bacterium | reverse complement strand
TGCTTATAGTTATTATGGGAAGCTCAAAAGGAGAAACCAGCTCTATACTTGGAATAGCATTATTATTAGGGGCAGTTCTTTCGGCTGCACTTTTTAATATAATATCAAGAAGGATATCCAAGCATTTCAGCCCTATGGAAATAACCTATTTTATGATGTTTGTAGGAGCTGTCAGCTTTAATTTATTAACGCTGATGGAGCTCACTTTAAGGGGAAAACTAAGCACATACTTTCAACCGTTAAGCAGCGTGACTTTTTTAACATCAATATTTTATTTAGGAATTTTATCTTCTATAATTGCATATTTTTTAATTAACTATACATTGTCAAAGCTTCAAGCCTCAACCTCATCAGTTTTTTCAAATATATCTACAATAGTGTCCATAGCGGCTGGAGTTATATTTTTGAGAGAAACCTTTCAGGTCTATCACATAATAGGTGCTGTATTAATACTGGCAGGTGTTTGGGGAGCCAATTACTTTAAATAATAAAAAGACATGATTAAGGATATTAATATATTCTCAATCATGTCTTTTATAATTTTTGAGAAAGTAGAGGCGTAAAGTAACGCAAGGTTTTGCACATCGATTGGCTATTTATAATATTGAATCAGCGTAATAAGGATATAGCTTTTCGGTCACCTATTGTTATACTTGAAACAGTATTATTGTTTCTATTTACGTAGAAGTCAATAAAGTATATATCTGTAGAATCTGTAGAGTAGGAGTTTAAGTCATTGGTTTGCAGAAGTGTCATACTTGAATTCTTTTTTTGGAAACAAAAGGTTATATCATTAGCTGTAGCCATTGTTTCATCACCATATTTTAATGCTATATCTCCGGAACTATCACCCAATTTAATATCACGATTGGTGATAAGAGATATTTCATGGATATTGTCTTCCGACAGTACACTTATGAGTACGGCTTTGTTATCTCGATATAATATTGTGCAACCTTTATATGAAAATGAATTGGACAAAGTCTGTGAGTCATCTAAAGGCTTTCCGACAACTTTTTCAACTTCCTCTTTAGACATTCCATAGGTGACAGGCTTTCTATCTTTAGCTGTATAAACAGAGAGATCCTTGATACTGAACTTATCTGGTACATATACGCTAGCTTTATTTGAGCACGCGGAAGAAAAAAATAATGATAGAGTAATAACAACCAGGCAGAATATGTTGAAATAGCGGCACTTGATTTTTAACATACAGTCCTCCCTTTGATAGAGTGATTGAGTTATGTAAGTGGAGGAAATTATCTCATAACTAATTATATAATTTATGAGAGCACAAAATTCCTTAAATTAGATATTATAAACTGTTAGATAAGTTCGCCATAGGAGGGATGGAGTGCCATGAAGGAAAAGAAAACGATGAAAATAACTACCAAGCTGGCAGTTATGGCAATTGCTGCGGCTATTGTATCTGTTGCAGTTATGGCTGCTATATCCAAGGAAAACAGTGAGGATAAAAAGCTGGTTGTAACTGTTGAAGATGATGACAGCATCGTCGAAGAGGATGTTGCGGAAAAGGAAGCTGTAGATAGTTAGCACCAACAAAGGACATCGAAAACCTCAACAAATATGTTGAGGTTTTTTGGGGACGGTTCAACCTTATTATATATTCAACATATCTGATTTGATATAAAAAAAGGTGGCAATAATCATTAAAAGTAGAGAGGGTGATTGTTATGCCAAGAACTGCTCGAGTGAAAAATGATGCGGGCATATATCATATAATGGTAAGAAGTATAAGCGACGTTCCTTTATTTAGAGATTCTGCAGATAAAGAAAGATACCTTGAATTAATAAAAAAATATAAACAGATATTTCTATTTAGAGTTTATGCATTTTGTCTTATGACTACGCATGCCCACATTGCCATAGACTGTAGTGGTGCAGATATAAGCAAGATAATGAAATCAATTAATCAGTGTTATTCAGCTTATTTTAATAAAAAATACAATCGGCACGGACATGTATTTCAAGACAGATTTAAAAGCAAATTGATTGAAAATGAAGATTACATGATGAAGCTTTCTGTTTATATACATAATAATCCTAGGGATATTGTTAAATATAGAAAGTGCGTAGAAAAGTACAAATACTCTAGCCTAGGGATTTACTTAGATATTTTCCAAGATAGATATGGAATTTTAGATCCAGACTATGTTCTTACTCATTTTAGCGAAAGTGTAGATAATGCTAGAATTTCCTATCTGGAATTTATAAACAGAACCTTAGAAGGCTCTAATAAAATAGATGTTGAGTTTAAAGAAGAAGGCAGCCAATGTAGAAATGAGCGCAGAATATTAATTAGGGCTTTGCAGCCTGAAAGTATAATGGACTTTATCGGAAAATATACTAATGAATGCTTTAATATTCATGTTAAGTATAGCCATAGAAATGCACATTTTAAATCTCTATGTATTATTGTTATGAGATCCTTATGTAATTTAAGGCTAAAAGAAATATGCCATATAATTGGCAATATAACTGTTTCGGCTGTCAGTAGGCTTTATGAAAGAGGATATATCTTAATTACTCAGGATCTCCGATATAAAAATTTATTAATGGATACAATAAAACAATTTGCTGCTGCGTAAAAAAAAATTTTTGATTATTGTGTTTATAATTTGCGTTTAATATTGGACAAGCACTTGATAAAAAAGCCATTTAGAGTATGATCCAGTAAAAAGTTAATATATTAACGGAGTTAAACTTGAATTTTTGAGCTAAATTGCAGCAGAGGGTACTACTCTGATTTATAGGAAAAAGTTGAACCGTCCCTTTCATTACGCAATAAGGGAGGTTCATGCAAAGATAAGCATAATTTTATGTATACGTTTTATAATTGGAATTGATAAGGAATGGACGCGTGTAACATTCTTTTTAATCAAATGAAAATAAGCAGAATGAAAACGTTGACAGCAATCGGGGAACATCTGAAATACATAGGTACATATGATAGCTGTGCAAAACTGCAAAGGATGCCGGATAAAACAGTACAATTTCTATATGCACTTAAACCGGTATAAAATACTCCCGAATTTTTAAGATACAGGAGAGAAGTAACTGTGGTTTAAAGAATGACTACAGTTATGCTTGAGGTTTACTTATTAAAAAGGGGAGGTAGAAAATCAATGAAAAAACTCAAAAAATTGCTTAGCTGTGTAATGACGGGAGCATTAATGGCGACAACTTTTGCAGTTCAGCAGCCAAAACCTGTTCAAGCAGCTCCAAGTTATAACTATGGAGAGGCGTTGCAAAAATCGTTATTGTTTTATGAGCTACAGCGCTCTGGGAAGCTGCCAACCGATAAGAGAGATAATTGGCGCGGTGATTCAGGGTTGAAGGATGGTTCAGATGTAGGGCTAGATCTTACCGGAGGCTTATATGATGCCGGAGATCACGTTAAATTTAATCTGCCAATGGCTTATACTGCAACTATGCTTGCTTGGAGTGTATATGAGTCCAAAGACGCATATGTGCAAAGTGGACAACTTAAGTATGCTCTTGGTGATATTAAATGGATTACGGATTATCTTATAAAATGCCATCCATCACCTAATGTTTATTATTATCAGGTGGGCGATGGAGGACTTGACCATTCTTGGTGGGGACCGGCAGAAGTTATGCAGATGAACCGACCTTCATATAAGATTGACTCGTCTCATCCCGGTTCTACAGTGTCCGGTGAAGCTGCTGCAGCTTTGGCAGCGGCATCAATAGTATTTAAGGACAGTGATCCCCAATATTCAGCATTGTGTTTGCAGAATGCAAAAGAATTGTTCAATTTTGCAGATACAACTAGAAGTGATGCAGGATATACTGCAGCAGCGGGATATTATGATTCATGGAGTGGATTTTGGGATGAACTTTCTTGGGCGGCAACTTGGATATACTTATCTACTAATGATAGTAATTATTTAGATAAGGCTGAATCTTATGTGCCAAATTGGGAAAGAGAAGGACAAAGTACTGATATCAAGTACAAGTGGACATTATGTTGGGATGCAAAGCATTATGGAGCTGAACTGCTTCTGGCAAGAATAACGGGTAAAGATATATATAAGCAGTCTATGGAAAGAAATCTGGATTGGTGGACTACAGGATACAATGGAAGCCGTGTTACTTATTCACCTAAGGGACTTGCATGGCTTGATACGTGGGGGTCACTAAGATATGCCACAACGGAGGCTTTCTTGGCTCAGTTATATGCCAATTGGTCAGGCTGCACCGCATCAAAGGTTGATACCTATAAGAATTTTGCTAAGACTCAAGTGGACTATGCATTAGGAAGTGCAGGAAGAAGCTATGTAGTAGGTTTCGGAGAAAATCCACCTGTTCATCCTCACCACAGAACCGCTCAAAGTTCTTGGGCTGACAGTCAAACAGTACCTAATTATCATAGACATACTTTGTATGGTGCATTGGTAGGTGGACCGAGTTCATCTGATGCATATACAGACGATATTTCAAACTATCAGACCAATGAAGTAGCTTGTGATTATAATGCGGGTTTCACGGGAGCACTTGTAGAGCTTTATAAAAACTATGGAGGAACACCTATTGCGAATTTTAACGCAATAGAAACTCCGACTAATGATGAGTTCTTTGTTGAAGCCGGAATAAATGCCAGCGGCACAAATTTCATAGAAGTTAAGGCGTTGTTAAACAATGAATCAGGCTGGCCTGCAAGGATGGGCGATAAGTTGTCCTTTAAGTATTTCGTTGATATAAGCGAGCTTATAGATGCAGGATATACAGCAAATGACGTAACAATAAGTACAAATTACAACTCAGGTGCTGTAGTGTCTAAATTAATACCATGGGATTCAGCAAAAAATATCTATTATGTAAATGTGGACTTCACAGGAACAAAGATTTATCCCGGAGGGCAGTCAGCCTATAAGAAAGAAATACAATTTAGACTGGCGGCACCTCAAAATACAAATATATGGAGCAATGCAAATGATTATTCCTATAACGGCATAGGGACCAGCAGCACTCCAGTAAAGACAAAATATATACCAGTATATGATAATGGCACAAAAGTATTTGGAAATGAACCAGGAAGCGGAACTCCAGAAAATAATTCTACTATAGACAAGACAACAACAAGCTTTGATAAAAATAGTAATAACCAGGCAGATATTGCAGTGAATATGACGCTTAACGGTAATACACTTGCAGCCATAAAAAATGGCTCAACTATATTGACAGCCGGAACAGATTATACAGTATCCGGCACTAAAGTTACTATATTGAAGAGCTACTTGGCTAAGCAGTCCGTAGGAACAAGTTATTTGACTTTTGATTTCAGCGGCGGAATAGACCCGGTATTAACAGTTAATGTGGCAGATTCTACGGTTCAAAAGGTAGCTGCACCGGTGTTCAGTGTTCCCGGGGGAACATACAATGCAGCTCAGACAGTAGCATTAAGCTGTGCAACTACAGGGGTAACTATACGTTATACAGTAGATGGAACAACTCCGACTTCTTCATCACCAATATATAGTACGCCAATAACTGTAGCCAATACTACAACAATAAAAGCCCTTGCATTAAAATCAGGTATGACGGATTCAGATGTTGCAACTGCAATATATACTATAACGACAGCTGTTCAGCAGGTAGCTGCGCCAATATTCAGCGTTCCAGGGGGAACATACAATGCAGCTCAGACAGTAGCATTAAGCTGCGCAACCTCAGGAGCAACTATACGTTATACAGTAGATGGAACGACTCCAACTTCCGCATCACCTGTATATAGTACGCCAATAGCTGTATCAGCTACAACTACTATTAAGGCATATGCAGTAAAATCTGGTATGACTGACTCCGCAGTTGCATCGGCAACTTACACTATTTCTGATACACCGCAGGCTTCAGTGGCAGTAACTTATACGGTTGTCAACGATTGGGGAAGCGGCGCTACCATAAATGTAACAATAAAAAATAATGGCACTACGCCTATAAACGGATGGACTTTGCAATGGGCGCTTCCAAGTAATCAAACTATTTCAAATATGTGGAGTGCTGCATATACTATAAGCGATTCTGTCATATCTGTAGGGAATTTGAATTATAACGGCACAATCGCAGCAAATGGAGGTACTCAGACTTTTGGCTTTAATATGAATTACAGCGGTACTCATATTAAACCTACAAGCTTTACTTTAAACGGTGTGCCTTGCCAGATAAAATAGTTATAGCGTCAGTGATAAATTACTTTATATAGAATAGAAAACAGTCCACACTCGGCTTACATTTCAAGGCTGAATGTGGATTGTTTTTCTTAGCTTGTGAATAACTTCCCAATGTATTCCCGAAGTTGCATTTAGGATACATTGACACAGATTTACAGTAACATTCGAATGCAGTACAATTATAGGAATAGAGTATATTTTTGTACATACTTAATATAAAAGCACATCTATAAGGCAACCTATTAATTACGAAAGCAGGTGGGATATTATGATTTTAGAGACGGAAAGGCTCATAATAAGAGAGAATAAAGCAGAGGATCTTTATAAGCTTCACGATTTGTTATGTGACAAAGAGGTCATGTATTATATGCAATTTGCGTCAAATACTTTAGAAGATACAAAGGAAAACTTACAACTTAGTATAAATGAACAAGCGAGAGGGCAAGAACGAGAAAAATATTACTTTGCCATAGAGGAAAAGGGTCGCTTAAACTATGTAGGACAAATTGGGTTTGATATTATTATTAAAAACAGCAGCGGAGGTATATGTGATTTAGGTTATTTTATAC
>JAEZDX010000084.1 GCA_023417975.1 Bacillota bacterium | reverse complement strand
TAAGTCCCCATTCCGGTATACCTATATCCCATGCGATTGCAGCTATACCGATATCGATAGATCTCTTTATGTTTTCAATTGCCTCAAGTCGTTTTGCCTCTTCAATATCGTCCTGCCCCCAATATCTACCCACAAGCTCGCATGCAACCCCTCCATTCTCCAGCCATGGCTTCTGACTATCAAATGACCATATACTCGTTGCACTTGCGCACAGTTCATCATTGACCCACATACGGAACGCAAAACCGCTTGCAGCGATAATGTCTTCCGCCAGCTCTGAATAAGGACTGTTTTTTAACGCTGTTATAATACATTTTGCAAAGGAAAAAAGATAACCTGTGGTATCGGTAACCCCTTCCCACGTAATATTAAGCTTTTTCATTTTCTACCTCCTCATTGCTATTTCTATACTTTTTTAATGGGTATGAAGATTTTTTCGGAAAACCTTCGGCTTTCCTCTATATAGCTTTCGAATTCGTATCCGCTATTTCGTTTGTACCCGCTTTGAAGGAGCCATACATCACTAATGTATTTCCAAGTGCATTGAATAGCATTTACAAAATCAAAATGGGTGGTTTCCGGAGTTTTAAATACTGCATATAAGCCTCCGTCAATTTGAAGTGTTTGCGTTCCGCTTAGATCACCTTTAGCCTGCTCGCTGCGAATGCCAATATAATAGTAAAGTTTATTTTCACGGCTATTCCAGCTGCTTACGCCAAAATCCTCACATACTATTCCCTTGGAAAGCTTCTTTGAGAAGTTCCTGCTGTTGTATTTGTTCCAGAAGTTTGGAGGATAGGCTTCGTCGCTCTTATACACTGTTAAGGAGAAGGGCTCAAGATATATTATCTGTGGTGACACTGAAAAAGGTCTGCCTTCAAATTGTATCTTTTCGTACAGCTTCAAGCTGTTTAGAGCTGCTTTGTATTCTGTAGGAAGGATATTATGCTCAGCTTTAAAAGCTCTGATGAAATTTTCTTTAGAATTAAAGCCGTATTCAAAGGCTATATCCGAGATGTACCTGCTGCTGCTCATATGCTTTACTATTTCCGTAAGTCTTCGTTTGCGTATGTAATCGGCAGGTGTTAATTTTGTCACCTCTTTAAATATGCGCAGGAAATGATACATGGAATAGCCGCTTACCGCCGCACATGCAGCTATGTCCATATCCTGTTTTAGGTTGTCCTCAATAAAGTCAATTGCCTTTGCTATATGCATTATATAATTCATACCAACCACCTGAATTAATTATAATATTTTTCAGAAAGGAGAAATTGATAAAAACTGCTAATTTCAATTACTTAATATCTTTTTTAAACTTGTCCAGTTAACTGATAACCAGATCATTTCGGCAGCAAATCTTTTAGGAGGTTCTTCCCTATTAAAACTTTTACTTCCAAGCCACCAAAAGCTCTCTAAGCAATATAAAAGTTTTATGGAACAAAGCAAATCCTCTATAGTAAAATTTGTTACCTCATTATACCCACTTATAAAAGCCTTTACTACATCCATTCTCAGGCAATTATTATCTAATGCAAAGGACAGTACTGCTCTTGCTATGTCTAATTCAGGATATGTATATTGCAGCCTGTCAAAGTCTAAAATCACCGAAAGAGACTGCGGATGAAACAATACGTTATCACACCATAAGTCTGAATGGGCCCAGCCTTGTTTGCAGTCTTTAAAGTCATCTATTTCGATATTCTCAAATATTTCTCTTTGAAGCCTAAGATAATGATTAATATGTTCAGTATTTGTACTACTGGTCACCAACCACTTCTCATCCCATTTAGCTAACAATTGCTGCTTTGTCGGTACAACCCATGTAGGGGCAGATTTTTCATAAATATGCTCATTGATTATAATATGTATTTTTGCAAGCTCCACACCTAAATCATAGGCTTGGCCACTATTAATTTTCCCAGCATTGATTAGATGCCCATCACAGTACTCCATTATAGTAAAACGTATATTACTTCTTGTCCTTATCATTGCAGCCTCTTTATTGGTTAAAATATGGGGACACCGTATACCTTCTCCGTTTAACTTCATTTGAAATGAAAGGGCTGTATTTAAGCGCTGTTCCTTGGAACCAGGATACCTCTGCGCGTTATACTGCTTAACAAAGAATACTCCATTATCTGTTTTAAACTTCCACTTTAGATTTAACAATCCCTTATTAATTTCCACATGATCCGTTATTCTTAAGGAAAAAACCTCTTCTATTGTTTCCTTTATTTCATCCAGTATGCTATTCTTTGTACTTTCCATATTTAACAGTTCCCTTCCCCATCTCTGCTGCTTGGACGGCGTTTCTAAACATGTAACAGCTCATAATAGCATGAAAGTATTCCATCCTCTTCAAATTCCTCAAGCTTTTCAAAGCCTACAGCTTCTAAAGTGCCTATGGAGCTTTTGTTATACTTATAAGTAAATGCACACAATTTATCTATGTCATAGGTATCAAAAACAAGTTGACAAAATTGCTTTAATGCCTGCTTACCTATTCCTTTACCCCAATATGTTTTATCAAATATTACTATACTTACGAACGCCTGCTTCTCGCTTACCTCGTCTATTCCATAACACCAGACATCCCCTATATAATTACCCTCTACCTCCATAACTTTTCCAAAGCTTCTTGCACCTGGTTTTAATGCTTCTTCATATAATTTGATTGCATCGTTTAATGTACCCCTATTAAATGGGAATAACCTTTCCAGTTCCTCGTCTTGAGACTTTTCCCAAAAGGTTTTTACATGCTCCAAGGTTCGTGTTTCCAATAATACTTTTTCCATAATCTATATAACCCCCTTATAAGAAACTATAAATATTAAACTTCACAGCTGATTTTTTCTTTATTCTCCCACAGCCATAATAGCATTTTAGCAGAACCCTCAGCAGCTTCCGGATTATTAATATTAGTAAAGTACGCGACGAAAAGCATCTCTATTGCAACCATCATAATCGGAATAGCTTCTATTTCGTCAGAGCTTAAAGGCGTTACTGAACTATAGCCGCTGACTATGTTATTCAATATTTCAAACCATTTCGTTGTCCTATCTTCATTATCCGTATTATCAATTAAAAAGCTTAAGGCCATGTAGCATAAATCAAAAACTCGCACATCGATTTGGCTTAAATCAAAATCTATATAACCTGTTAAGGTATTATTCTGGAACAGCATGTTTCCGGGATGTATATCTCTATGTATTAATTGACGAGGCAGCTTTGGGTATATGTATTTAAGCTGGGCAACACACTGCTCTAAAATGTTCTCCGGTATTAAGGTTACTTTTTTATCGTAGAATACCTTGGACACCCATCCGGTAATCTCTTCATAAAAGTTATTGTTATAGCAAGAAATCTTCTCTTGGCATGCTTTAAAAGCTATATGCAGCTCTCCGATTACTTGTCCTATTAAATGGGCTGTCTTAAAATACTCACCATTGTAAATATCTGTTATATGCTCTCCATCAATTCTCTTGCTAACAAAATAATAAGCCTCATCTTCAACTATATAATCAAGTCCGTCAACAGTTTTTACTACTGTTGCTACAGGCACATTTTGCTCTGATAGAGCATTGATTAACAGCAAATTTTTATGCAATTCCTCAACCTTTTTTCCGGTTTTTAAGACATACTTATCACCAATTTGCCATGCGGAACTATAAATTTGCTTAATAGGTTCATTCTCTAAATTCCAGCTTTTTAAAACTTCATTAATCTCCATTACTCATAATCCTTTATCAAAATATTATTGTTAATTTTCACAGTCACTATTTAATCATTAATACTTCATATATTCTATTTTTTTGCTATAATGCAAACACATTGATCTTTCCTATGTATTTCAACTGTTTCAAACCCTGTATCTTTCAGCAGCTCACTAATTGAAGCATCTGTATTATACTGCTCCATATGATAATTTATCTTGTACAACTCGGAAAAAATCAAAAGCTTTCCGTTTTTCTTCAGCGTCCTAAACACCTCTTGTACATCTTGTTTAAGGTTGGGCCAAAAATAATGTGTTCTTATAGCTGTAATACAATGAAAAAAATCATCTGAAAATTGCATTGATGAAACACTGCTCTGTTGTACTAAGACCCTGCCTTCCTTTACCATATTCTTATTTTTCCTAAGAGCCATTTTTACAGCTTCTTCAGAAAAATCAATGCCGTATATATTGGACTCAGGAAACATTTTTGATAGCGCATAGATTGTTTTTCCGCCGCCGCATCCTATGTCCAGTATGTTTCCCCCAGTCAAATCAATTTGTTTAAAAGCCCATTTATTTAGGCCTGCATCCATCATTTCCATAGTTTTTAACATTACAGCTCCTAATAAGCCATTGGGTTCTTTGCATTGCTCTACTAACGCATCAATAATTTTCATTCAAACACTCCTTAGTGGTCAACTTATCCATATGTAACACCATATCAACTTCGTCATCTTCTGATTTTCCAAATTCTACAAACCCAAGTTTTTCATACAGCCTCTTGGCCTTGTAGTTACCGGCAATATAAGTTGTTACAATATCATTGCAGCTACTATTATTTTTCACCCAATCAATTACTAAGTTAAGTGCTTGTTTGCCATTTCCTTTTGATTGATATGTCTCGTCTATCATAAATTGCCATATAAAATAATTATTATATTCTTTATTAAATCGAAGCATTATAAATCCTATCATTATATTGTCATCATAAATTGCAAAAGGTTTAACAATATCGTAAAACACATAAGCCTTCGCTAATGAAAGTTCATTAGCTGAAACAAATGCTTTTTGTTTATCAGAAACCTTTAAGTCTAGACACTCTCTATAATTATTCGGTGTTATTGTTCCTAACCTAACCATGAGCTTGTTCTCCCCGCATTATTTGAAGGCTGTGAATTTATTTATACTTTATCCTTAAATATCGCTTGCCACTCTTCTTTCAATATACCGTAACTCACAGCATCATAATATTCATTATCAACGATTCTAGCTTTTCTGTAGACAGCTTCCTTCTTCAAGCCTATTTTCTCTGCCAAATGCATCATTCTTAAATTTCCAGACCAGGTTGACAACCCAAGCCGTATAAGTTTAGGGTTTTCTCCGAAAATTTCATCTATCCACATTTTTAATGCGGTATACCCTATGCCATTTCCCCAATAGTTCTCATTAAAAATAACTATTCCTACTTCCATCCAAAAAGTTTCTTGTGACTTCCAATACCAATTAACTTGACCGATTATCTCACCGGTCTCACCATTAGCTATTATCTTTTTATTTTTTAAGACATTCTTTTCGCCTTTCAATAATAATTCTTTAAGCTCCTCAACAAACTGCTTTAGCTCTTCTTCACTGCTTTTTTCGTAATACGGACCATTAAACTTATGAAATTCCCGCGTAGGATGATTCCAATACAAATAATCATCCAAATCATTTATTTCTAATTCTCTTATGACTATGTTCATTTTTTTAGACATGCTATTCCCCCATAAACTTTAAGCCTTTATTTCTTATATACATTTGTTCAAATACCAATTCCTTTATTGATGTCCAAATATCAACAATGGGTGAAACGGCTTATTTCCTTTAACACACCTTTTATCACACTAGTTAATTGTTCATACTCTTCTATATCCATCAATCTAAAGTACAGGCTTTTTAAGAAGCTATTTACATTAAAATCAATAACCAAGTCCTCCGGATATCTGCCTATTTTCTCTATTTTATTGAAATTGCCAATCCAATCTTCTATTTCTTTCATAGGTATGATTTTTCTTTCCAATATAGCTTTGACAGCTGTAATCATACGTTCATCTTCAAAGTGTATATATCCATAATGATTTACATTGACCTTCCTATAAATCGAATCCAATATCCTCTTTAACTCTTCATATCCTATTTCCCTACACCTTGCAAATTCATCAAGTACATCGGCTCCGTGAGCAGCTCCATGTGCCCAGCCTTTGCCTTCTACAAAGCCTCTGACATCCTTGTCCTCATTGTAAAATTTCAAAACAACCTCAAGCGCACTTTTAACATCAGCTTCAGAAAGGAACTCTTCTTGCCTGTGCTTATAAATAATAGCTGCAACTACTTCAACTGAAAATGTTCTGCTGAAAACTGCATCGCTGACTTCCCCTAAACCATTTAGAAGATGCTTTTCATCTAATGCTATGTTAAGCAGCTCTTGAACTACACTTGTTGGCAGCGCCCCATCTATTATCCACTTACAAAGAATATCGAGAATTAAATCATCCCTCAATTCGCTGTCAATATCACCTATATTATTCATCATTTCTAAGGCTAACTCATATTGGTTTACCCCATTAGGCACTCTACAGTCCTGCCTCTTTATACTTCTTAGCAATTCTTTTAATACTTGTTTTTCCAAATAATATTCCCCCATTATAGAACTAATCCATGTATAGCATGTCTCTAATTCTTCATCACTTATTAAATCCGATCTATGCTCAAACATTATCTTTACATTCTTATTTTCCTTTTTAATAATTTTCAAGTAATTTTCAATAGGTGCCCAACCATCTTCTGCTTTCAAATTAGGTAATGCAGGAAAATGACTATTTTCTAGATTGCCGGACACTTTAACATTCCATAAATGTACTACTTCAGTATACTTTGCGAATCTTCTAATAATTTCTCTTTCATTAAAATCCGAATCTATTTTACTTTGTAAATGAAGTCTCCCTGTATCCAAACATATCCTTACTGCTTTGTACTTTTCCAATAAGGTCTCAAGAAAGTCATCGTCGCAAACATACTTATTTAATGCATCGAATTCTAATACAGGAATAAAATTATATTCAAAACTTTTTTCCGATAACCAAGCAAACAGATTTTCACTATTTTTTTTAAACTCGTTGATTGCATAGTCCGATTCATATGTATATTCACTTTTATCTGCAAATCTCCAGTTACTCATATTAAAATCATTTTTCAAAATAACCGGCTTAGGGTAATGAAACAGAATATATTCCGGTTTAATCCCTCTATTCTTAATATAATCCAATTCTTTTTGAATACATTCATAAGCATTTTCCCTTGTATCTTTATCTAATGATAAAAACTGGGGGTCTCTTAAATCTGACATCCCGGATCTTAAAGGAAAGTGTATGCCAAATTTAACTCCTTCTCTTTCAGTTTCGTTAATTAGTTTTTCTATGTCTTCTTCATTCTGAAAAAGGCAGGCCTCTATTCCGTGAAAGTTTTCTCTAAAGTCTCTCTTAAATTTTATATTATCGAATTTACCATACATTCCAATCATAAAATTTTTCATTCTATACCCCCTCAAACATCAATAGTAACTCCCACTATATAAAGAACATAAAATACTATTTATGATAATTATTTTTGAATATTTTTATTACACGCTTGGGATCGGCTCAACATCAACTACATTTCCATTTGAGCCTAAGTAAGTCACTGTCATATGTTCAAAGTCAGAAATCCATCTTTCAATCCCGGCTTCCCCTGCTTGAATACAAAATGTGCTATAATCTGTTTCCCCTTTTTGGTGCATAGATAAAATCTGTTTAAATTTCTCTGCAGAAGACTGCGTTGAAATATTCACGTTTTCCATACCACTGTTAAATTGGACAATATATCCATCTGCTCCTTTAAAGATCCAAGTCCCATCTAGAAGCACTACCTCATGACTTTTCACACCCATACTTTTTATTTCTCTAACATATTTGGGAAAGTCAGCACCACTTTTCACCTTATTATGGGCTGCCTCAATTTACTCTTTCGTAAAAATAATCGACCCCTCCCTTTGTAGTTTAACTTAACCATAGTTTATGAAATAACCATAAAAATTATATATAACCTTCTATGAATATTATACCTAATTGGGATAATGCTGTATATAAACTATGCACACTCCCTGTGTCTCCTGTACATTGAAAGCTATAAAATAATGGGTGAATGTTATTCACCCATTAAAACTTTTTAGAAATATTTCCAAGTAACTATTCAATAACCTAACTGCTTTCCTACAATAATTACTTTTATTCTATCCTTTATAAACTGCCCTCTAATGATTGTAAAATCATTACATATCCTATTAGGACTCTTGCAATCTACGCAATAGCCTAAAGTGGTACATGGAGTGTTTCTACCTAATCTTTTTGCGTCGATTGGGGCACAGTAATTTCTAACTCTTTTTTCTGCTTCTTCTATGTTCCTAACAATTTTATTTATGCCCGTTACTAAAATAACCTGTTTCGGTCCATAGATCATCGGTGCAACCCTACTTCCATTACCGTCAATATTGTAAAGCTCTCCATCTTCCGTTAAGGCATTTGTACTGCAAAGAAAAGTGTCCGCAGAAAAGTTCTGTATATAAATTTGCTTTTTCTCTTCACTTGTAATATCTTCTCTGTATTTATCTAAAAAAGTATAATTTCCTTTCCTAAGAAAATCTATAACTCCTGTTTCAAGAAGTGTCATTGAGTCACCTACACCCACTACAGAATTTTCATCTATAAGTTCTTTTAAAAGTCCCTTTAATTCAATGTCATCCTTAACGAAAAAGCCTGTCATATTACGTTTTTTTAAATTATCTATTGTTTTCTCGATTTGTTTTTCCAAATACCACAAAACATTATTATCCATCCAAGTGTGTATCCTTTCTATAAATAAAGTTTAACTCTTATTTTTACAACTTTATTATAGCACAAACGAGAACATATGTTTAGAATACCTATTTATTTAACGCATTGTCAAAGCTGAAAATCCGCTTTGCACTAATTATAATGTGCCTGCGTGCCACACTATAGCTCTGTAGCAAAGTAATGGTATGTGTAAATTCTAGGACAACCCTCTAAGCTTGTCTAAATTTTACCTACCACTACTTTCAAACATAGCCTTACTGTGCAGAAAGGTTATATAGAGTATATTATACTTACGCCATAAAATGACTCAAGTCAAATTAATCATAGGTTGTTATATTTGCAATTTTAAATTGATCATATCCAATTTTATCTAAGCATTTATTGAATATTTCAGGAAAACTTTCCGGATTTCTTAATGTTTCAAAAACTGCATTTTTTCCAAAGCAGTCGTGTATTACTCCCCAAATATCATTTCCAAAGCTGTACAATCTAAAATGCTTTAGTTTTGGAATCTCATTTTTATCTTGTTCTTTGGTATATGGATTCATCCAATATTCCCGTACATGCTCGTCTAATTCATCAACAGACTTAATATTTTTATTTCTTATATCAGCTATAGTCTTCCTAAAGTGACTCATTGTATTATAAAAGTCATTATTTAGATACTTCCATGTAAAGTCGTCTAAACCCCTGTTTTTAGCTCCACTATATATGCTTTTTGATAATACTCCTTCCGCATTGTTGCAATACTTTACAGCCAATCCTTCTCCTGAAAAATATAGATAAAATAGAGCTTCAATAGAAATGTTTCTTAAATCAATTTGTTCATGAATTGTGTTTATACCAACGTGATGTACTTCATGAGCAATAGTTGAACAGAAATCATTAATAGATTTATCTCGTGCTAATTGCAGAAAATCGAAATGTGTACCATTCTTATAAGCATATCCGAAACTTTGTCCTATTCCAACGGTAAAAATAAAATTAATATCCGGAAGAACCATATCATCCGGCAATCCTTTTAATGCCACTGAAACTTGCTCTTCAAATAGTTTTGGCGTTAACATTGTTTCTAATTCATTAAACTTTTCTATATATGAATCCAGATTATTTATTAAATCTTTATAGTACTGATGATGAATCTTCAAATCATCATTTGAAATATCATTTTCATTTATATTATTTAACTGAAATATGTAGTCAACATACTCATCTCTTGATACTCTGCCCTTATAGCGTTCAAACTCGAACTTATAATCGTCATGTTCTATTAAATTCTCTATATCTGTTTTTTTAAGTTCTCCTTTTTTAAGACTTTTGATAAGTTTAAGCATGCTACTAATACTTGAAAACCGTATTGATAAACCCATATTTCTCCCCCTCACAATATCATTATTTTTAATAATATACCACAATATGTAAGGGCATACAATACCGGTAAGCTTTGCTGCTGCTGTAATTTTACAGTCTTCCTAAAATAAAGTATCCGATCAATTTTTTATATTCCAGTGCAGTAATGCTTCTGCTTGTTTTATCCATAAACCACTTCTTCGGTTTAAAGCGTACATCTTCCACAGAACAGAAGGTTAACTTTACTCCTGACTTTCTAAAAGCCTTATTGAAAACAAGGCTTGACCGCCTCATATGATAATCTGAAGTTACAACTATAGCGGACTTATACCCTTTATTAAGGACAATGTCTTTTGAAAAGATTGCATTTTCATATGTACTTATAGCCTTATCTTCTAAAATTATCTTATCATTAGCCACTCCCAATTTAAGAGCTCTTTTTCTCATTTCCTCAGCTTCTACCCTTATGCGCTTTTTACTGGTGGTCCCGCCAGTAAACATTATTTTATCACTATACCCTTTTTGCAGAAGCTTAACGCCATAATCAGTTCTTAGTATGTTATCTCCGCCTAATACGATTATGACATCAGCTTTAACCGGCTCTTGCGATACAACTAAAAACCTCCCAGCATTTACAAATAAAAATACAATTGCAACTATAACTACTGCTATTACTATATACTTTCTCTTCTTCTTTCCCTTAAAAGCTACCATAAATAAATTCTCCACTATAATTATTTTTTATTTATTCCATTATAGCAGAAAATTGTTATTATTATTGTTTTATACAAATTCTTAATAAATTAGTCTATAGACTTAGCACAAGCTTCCCACCTATGACTTGTGATAAATAAAATGGTTTAACATTATTGCTTTTGCAACTGCATGTATTACAGCGCTAATATACTGCCCATAGTAGCCGCTTAACTCCCTTGCTTCAATAATACTTTTATAAACTACACCGTTAAAAACAATCTCTATAACCATCCAGGCCACTAAGGTATAGGCAAGGCTTATCAGCATCACATGTCTATTTCCCCATTTGTTTGCCGTCAGATAAACTGCTGCACCAATAATGCCGCCAAACAATAAGTTCAAAAAGAAGCCTACCATTGCAGACGGTTTGTCATAAGTAACTATAAGACTATTAATTTGATATGTACTATATTTACCAATGCCAAAATAGATGAAAATCCATGAACAAATTTCTCCCACAATAGTAGAAACGATACCTATTATTCCGGCAGTAATAATCTTATCATCATTTAAAGCCTTTCTGTTCTCCATACTTTTGCCTCCTAAACCTAAAGTATCATGCTGTTTTTTATACCATTTACTGATTATTATATATATATTTCAATAAACTATACTGTGTAATATACTTATACAAGGTAAAAACAGGATATAATATAGAATTCCTCAGATAAGTCTGAGGAATATATTAGTAGGAGGTGTCCTTATGAACTTTAGAAAGGTTTTTAACTTCAAAGCTTCTACTTTGTAAAAACACCGCAAATAGTTTCGCCTTCAGCTGAAAAGTCCTTCCCGGCCGTATCTCCATATAATTCAAAGGTGCTGAAACCTGCACTTTGGACTTCTCTAACCAGCGCTTCCTTAGTAAAAAAATGGTCCCATATATTATAGCAAGCTACGGTTTCTTCGGTTATCACGACAGACTGCCTTAATTCCGTATTGTCTTCATCGTCATATTGATAAACGGAATCTAAGCAAATATGGGGCTCTGGGCTGTAAAATCCACCATTTTCATAGTAATTCCAGGAATGGCTTTCATCTTTTCTCATAAGTGGTGTAAATACATCAAAAATGAATTTCCCATTTGGCTTTAACGCTTGATATACCTTTTTCAATAAAGTAAGCCTGTCCGTAATGGATAATGCCGCATAATCACAATATATCAGCGTTACAAGGTTAAACTGCTCTGTATAATCAATTGTTAAGTAGTTTTGGTAATAGTACTGGATATTGCTTTTATTAAGCAATGTTTGTTCCTTTGCATACTCAATGGAGCGTTTGGAAAAATCCACTCCCGTAACGGAATATCCGGTACTTATAAACCGCTCTGCATATAATC
>JAEZDX010000053.1 GCA_023417975.1 Bacillota bacterium | reverse complement strand
GATATTAACAGGGGCACGTGAATACTTGGAAAAGCTGAGAGCTGAGGGAGTTAGAATAGCTTTGGGTTCTGCAAGCAAAAATGCAGTAATGATTTTAAAAAACCTTGAAATAGTTAATCTTTTTGATGTAATAATAGACGGTAATAAAGTATCCAAGGCAAAACCTGACCCTGAAGTATTCCTGACAGCTGCAAAGGAGCTTGGGCTAAAGTCGGAAGAATGCGTGGTATTTGAAGACGCAGAAGCTGGTATAGAGGCTGCAAAAAGTGCTCACATGAAAGTTATTGGAATAGGTGATATTAGTACACTAGATAAAGCAGATAAGGTAATAAAAGGTGTTTATGAATTATTGTAAATTAAATTTTGACACAGAGAATTTGCGAAAATTGCAAATTCTCTTTTTTTATTATTTATATATTGAAAAATTGTCAGAATATTGTTACAATAAGTATTATTAATAGATAAATATATTCCATTAACTCTATTATTAGCCATTTAACATTGAGGAGGTGTCTTACATGCTAAACAACTTATTTATTAATGGAACGATTTTAGTATCTTTCATTTTTATTTCAAGCCAGATATTAAACAATTCAAAGGATGGACTAAAAACCACTTCTTCTAAAGTTTGGGCAGGCCTAATGGGAGGCATATTAGCAATCATGCTTACCTTTTATGGCTTAAGAATCAACGACGAAACTATTGTGGATTTCAGATACATACCAATTGTACTTGTTACATTTTACATAAGCCCAATTTCTACGATAATTGCAGCGGTAATAACAATAAGTTTTAGAATAGGAATGTATGGAGTCAGTAATTCGTCCTTACTTGGTTCAACAGCTATAATTCTTATTGCATTAGGATGCATAATGCTTCGAAAGATAGTGAAAGTATATAAGTTAAGGTTTCACCTAATGCTGTCATATAGCTTAATAATAATTGACATAGTCCTAATAATATTGCTAAGAGATTCATTGTCTTTAATAGCCACATATTCTCTATTATATATAATTACCGGAGAGATTGTATTTAGACTTTCTGAATATGTTATTCAATCATCCGCACTTTATAATCAGTTCAAATATCAGGCAACCACCGATTTTCTTACAGGTTTAAATAATGCGAGAGAATTTGATATGGCGCTTAATGACTCATATTTAAAAGCAATAGAATATGGACAAAACCTATCCATTCTCGCAATAGACATAGACCATTTTAAGTCTATAAATGACACTTATGGACATGATAGCGGTGATGCAGTATTAAAACAATTAGGCAGCCTTTTAAATGCAGCTTGCAGACCATGTGATATTACAGCTAGAGTTGGTGGAGAAGAATTTTCAATAATTCTGATTAATTGTTCAAATACTCAAGCCGTAGAAGCCGCAGAAAGAATTAGAAAGCTTGTATGCAATCATAAATTTCAGCTTCCAAATGCAAAAACTATAAATATTAGTATTTCTATTGGAGCTGCAACTTATCCTGATTCCATTGACAATATTGAATTATTAGCGAAACAAGCTGATATAGAGTTATATAAAGCAAAGGAAACAGGACGAAATAAAGTGTGCTCAATAAATATTAAGGATTGTCAAGTGGAATCAACTAGTCTATGAAGAAACATATTAATGCACAAATTAATGTAGAAATAAAGATAAAAGACTGTACTTATTGATTAAGTAACAGTCTTTTATCTTGTGCGATATATACATCAGTATAATTTGTTAAGGTCATTATTAATATTAATATTGTATGATAATTAAGCAATAAATGGTAAAATTAATATGTAAATAAATATTTGGAGGTAAAAATGTATAGAGATATTACAGAAATTATTTCTAAATTGACATTGGAGGAAAAAGCATCACTGTGCTCAGGATTGGATTTCTGGCATACAAAAGCCATCCATCGTTTAGGCATCCCATCAATCATGGTGACAGATGGACCTCATGGATTAAGGAAACAACTGGAAGTGGCAGATCATATAGGCATAAATGAAAGTATTCCGGCTACTTGTTTTCCTACTGGTGCAGCCCTAGCTTGTTCTTGGGATAGAAAGCTGATGGAGAAAATAGGAAGTGCTCTAGGAGAAGAGTGCCAAAAGGAAGGTGTTTCAATAATTTTGGGACCTGCAGTAAACATAAAGCGTTCTCCACTATGCGGACGTAACTTTGAATACTTTTCAGAAGATCCATACCTATCTTCTGAGATGGCTGCTAGTCATATTAAAGGAGTTCAAAGTCAAGGTGTAGGGACTTCATTAAAGCATTTTGCAGTAAATAATCAAGAGCATAGAAGACTTTCCATTGATGCAATAGTAGATGAAAGGACTATAAGGGAAATTTATCTTGCAAGCTTTGAAGGTGCCGTGAAGCAAGGTAAACCTTGGACGGTTATGTGTTCCTACAATAAAGTAAATGGCACTTATTGTTCTGAAAACGAATACCTATTAACGAGTATATTGAAACAGGAGTGGGGACACAAGGGTTTTGTGATGTCGGATTGGGGGGCTGTAGACGAAAGAACAGCTGCATTGAGCGCAGGTTTGGAACTGGAGATGCCATCAAGCGGTGGAGCAGGAGACAGAAAAATAGTTGAAGCAGTAAAAAAAGGTAAGCTTTCCGAAATAGAGTTGGATAAAGCAGTTGAAAGATTGTTAAATATAATATTTAAAGCTTGGGATAACAGAAAGCCTGGCGTTAACTATGATGTTGAAGAACATCATTCATTAGCAAGAAAAGCAGCTGGAGAGTGCATGGTACTTTTAAAAAATGAAAATAGTATTCTACCATTGAAAAAGGAAGGAACAATAGCCATTATAGGAGGCTTTGCAAAGAAGCCGAGATATCAAGGCGGCGGAAGTTCTCACATTAATCCTACAAAGCTGGATAATGTTTTAGATATTCTTAATAGCAGCAGTAAAACCAATATAATATATGCTGAAGGTTTTAACATAGATACGGATGATGTGGATTGTAAGCTGCTGGACGAGGCTAAAGCCGCTGCTATAAAAGCGGAAACAGCTATTATTTTTGCAGGTTTACCTGACAGATATGAATCGGAAGGATATGACAGAAAGCATTTAAGAATACCATATAATCAAACAGCTCTCATCGAGGCAATTACAGAGGTACAAAGAAATGTAGTTGTGGTACTGAGCAATGGTTCACCAATTGAGATGCCATGGGTTGAAAATGTAAAAGGTATTTTGGAAGGCTATCTCGGCGGACAAGCATCTGCTGGAGCAATGATAGATATTTTATTTGGAGATACTAATCCAAGCGGAAAGCTTGCAGAAACGTTCCCTCAAAAATTAAGTGATAATCCTTCATATTTAAACTTTCCTGGCGAGGGGGATAAAGTAGAATATAGAGAAGGTGTTTTTGTAGGCTACAGATATTATGATAAGAAGGAAATAAAGCCGTTATTTCCTTTTGGCTTTGGTTTGAGCTATACAAACTTTGAATATGAGCATTTGTCAGTTGATAAAACGGAGCTAAAAAATACAGAGGCTGTTAAAGTCACAGTATATGTTAAGAATACCGGAAAGGTAGCCGGAAAGGAAATAGTTCAACTATATGTAAGACCGCTTAATAGCTCTGTTATAAGGCCGGATAAAGAGTTGAAAGACTTTGAGAAGATCGAATTGAAGCCGGGTGAGGAGAAAAAAGTTACTTTCACCTTGTACGAAAGGTCTTTTGCATATTATAATACTGAACTGAAACAGTGGTATGCAGAGAGCGGTAATTATGAATTACTTATTGGTGGTTCATCCAAGGATTTACCACTCACTGCTGTAGTAAGTATAAAAAATGTTAATCCAATAAAAAAGAACTTTAGCAGAAATTCTACTTTAGCAGATATTATGGCTTTTCCGGAAGGTACGGCTATTGTACAACAGCTACTTAAGACAATGTTTGGCGATTCAGAAGACCCTATAGCTGCATTTGGAGCAGAACCTGCAGAAATGATAAAGGGTATGGTTTTAAGATCTATTGTTGCCTTCAGCGGTGGTGCTTTCACTGAGGAAATGCTTAATGCTTTGCTGGAGAAAATAAATAATAAAAATAATAAATAATATAAATAAAAGGAGCTGCCGTATAGGTTTATTGACAGCTCCTCTTCTAGGTAAAATTTTAGATTTATTCTATAAGTCGTTTTATAGGACTATTTTGGCTGAGAAGATTTTGAATTTTACTATAAGGTATGGGAATTTTAAGTAATCCGTAAGCATAGGGAGTATAATCATATACTTGATAATATAATACTAAGTTATCAGGTGTAAGATAGAATTTTTGATTAGGAGTAATACCATTGTACTCATTTATAAGAGTTATATCGTTATCTTTAATGTATTGTTTTGCAAGTTCATTTAAGTAGCTTACATAATTTATACTTCCGTTGAAAAGATCGCTGAAAGAATAAATGGTACCTGTATTTGTATCTGCAGTTATTGAGGAATAGAGAGTCTAGCCATGAGCAGCTCCATCTACGTATTCATAAAGCTCAAATAAAATACTCAATAATCTGGATTGGTTCAGCATTGTTTCATAGGAAGCTGTTATGTCCTTAAAGTCAATGGCTTCAGGTTGAAGTATTTGAATTTTAAAAAGCTCGGAAACTTCAGTAGCAATACCGTCATTAATTCTTTTTCTTGCCTGATTTTCTTCTGAATCAGGCAAGAAAGGATATGCTATCTTAAAATTATTCGGCGAAAGAATCTGTTCTCCAAGTTTAACGGATAATAAAGTTTTTTTTAATCCGTAATCGCTTCTCATATAGCTGCATGTGTTTATTAACGGACAAGAAAAGCAAAAGGATGAATAGGTACTATTATTATCAAAGGGATTATTTTGATAAAGCATGGCATCTCCTCTTTTTAAACATATTCATATAATATTTTATTAAATCAACGCTTTAAATAGGATTTGTTTATTAAAAATATTCCTTGGTTACCATTATATACTTCAGAATTTTATGAATTGAATTCTTTATACGGGACATATTAATAGCATAAGGTATATAACAGTTGAGTCAAGATTTATATATGCTTCTTATGAGGGGTGTATATGAGTCGGTCAAAGGCTATATATAGATCATAAAAGGTTTATATATAGCCGGAGAGAAGATTCTATATGGTTAGGAAAGGTTTTTTTATAGTCGATTAAATTTGATTATAATAGGATCCCAACTTATTATATAGGGTCGAACAAAGATGATATAGAGTGCTGTAATGGTTTTATATAGCCGTGAGGTTATATATGGCTGTGTAAGTATTTTATATGGTTGAACAAACCACTGATATTGGTAGTGAACTGCTTTATTATGGTCGAAAGATTATAGTGGGGTATTAAGGTATCTGTATTGGTGCAAGGTAGATTGTTATGTGCTTTTGAAACTACAGGTAAGCTTATTAAACTATAATCTTATCTGTAGTTTTTCATTATTATAAAATCATATGTTTAATAACTGGTACTCTAAATTCTTGACACTATATTTTAAGTGATATATTCTTACTTATAGAATAGAAAAAGATGTGGAAATTTATACTTTATAATTGGTCATAGAAAATATAGAGTACTTAAGTATTTTTCAAAAGCAATGAATAAAGATATAAGTTACCCTTCTTTAATATACAGGAGAATTAAAATGAATTTAGGGAATTATACCAATATAATTTTATTGATTTTATCTGTAATAATTTCAATTATCTTAATACTATATTTATTTTTAAAAAGTAAAAGAACCTACATATTCTACACCTTTCTTTGGTGTCATTTGCTGATTTTGAATTGGTGTCTCGGTATGATATTTGAATTGTTTTGTACTAATGTATATTTAAAATGGATAATCGTATGTACAGAATATTTTTCAATAAGCTTTATTGGAGTTAGCTGGATTTTATTTTCTTCTTTCTATACAGGTAAAAGAAGGACGCTAAGGATTAAAA
>JAEZDX010000673.1 GCA_023417975.1 Bacillota bacterium | reverse complement strand
ATACTGTATATACTTACATTGAAAATAGCTTGTTTTTCAAAAACAAAATATCAACGAAATATCCTAAGGAATTTATAACTACTACCAGTGATTTTATAAAAAGACTGAAGAAATTTGACAAGAGCCTGAACTTTTATGATACTTTTCAAGCGCTTAGGAACGTATGGACCATGAATATTCTCCAGAGTATAAGCAATGCCGAAGTAAAGCTGACTCCTGCCATTTTTGCCTACAGTACATTATATCCCTATACTGATAATATATTGGACAGTAACGAAATTACTAATCAAGAGAAGCACTTTGTTTCCCAAAGGCTTAAATACAGATTAACCGGAACTCCTCTACTGCCCTTGAATATATATGAAGAAAAGGTTTATAAACTTGTAACAATTATTGAGGATTTTTTTCCGAGAAAAAATTACTATGGACTCTATAAGAGCTTAATTTATATACATCATTTTCAGACCAAAAGTATAAAGCAGCAGACAATGAATGTACTTTGTGAAGACAATGAAACTTTGTCACTTTCTTTCAAAAAAGGCGGTATGTCTGTGTTAGCGGATGCATATTTGATTAAAGGCGACCTTGATATGGAAGAGATTATTTTTTCATTTGGCTTAGGTATATTACTTCAGCTGCTGGATGATTTGCAGGATATTACTATTGATATGAAAAACGGACACGAAACAATTTTTACAGCTGCGGCAAAATCTCAAGACCTAGAACAAGTTACATTAAAGGCGTTGAATTTTACAGGTGAAGTATTATCTCTAGTTGCTTATTCTAATAGTGAATTGAAGGACGAAATAAAAAAAGCTCTTTTTGAAAACTGTATTTTAATGATGCTCTTTTCAATAAGCAGAAACAAAGCGTTATATTCCGATAATTTCATGAAGGCTATGGAACAGTATTACCCCTTTCCTGCTGCATATATGAAAAAGTTTAATAAAAAGCTGCAAAAAATATATTATAAATTAAGAAAATTAAAGAAACTACGAGCTGAGGATATACTGGATATGTTAAATGCTGTATAGTAAAAATATATTATTAAAAGAGGTATCAAGGTTTTTTTATTGTAAACATTGATACCTCTTTTATTATTCCATCGGTTGACCTTTATGGTTTTCAAAACGCGGTGGGGTTTTCTTGGTTCCTACATCCTTTTCATCTGATGGTTTTAGTCCGTCATGTTTCCCAGATTTTTTATGCTTCTCACTGTTATAAACTCTCATATTATCCTCTCCTAACCTCTTATGATGAGATCCGTTTTCATTTTTTCTTACAGCTCTTGCCTTTCCATGAATCTGAGCATCATTTCCAGTATCTTTATAGCCCGTTGAGGAATACAGACTTGCTTCATCCTTTTTTGAAAATATACTACTTTTTTTGTCCATTGTATTTTTAGAATGCCCCATATACTGTACCTCCTTAATAAATAATAAAATAAATTTAAAGATAATATTATTTTTTATGAAAAACTATATATTAAATTCACATTACATTAATAAAATTCCCTTTAAATTTAGAATTTATCCGTTCCATAGTTTTTAATGAGTATATTTTATGTAATGGAGTTAGAATAAACATAAACAACTTAATTTATAAAGCCTCATAATGAAATCTTTAAATCCTAAACAAATTTTCATTTTGATATAGTTTTATTTATAGAAGGAAGGTAGAGTAATGAGATATGTAATAGTGGGACTAATAAACGGAGAACCTTGTATTTTTCATGATAAGCTTGTAGAAGATGTATGCAGCAGATTTAAAGTTAAGCGTCAAAAATTACAATCACATTTTACAATAAAAGCACCTTTTGAGACGGATAATATTGCTGAAATTGAAGAAATTACTGAGCAATTTTGCAGCCGTACTGCTATGTCACATTTCAGAATAGATAATTACGGACATTTTTCAGACAAAGTTGTGTTTATGAAAATTATTCCTGAGGAAGGTATGGTAAGCATTAGTAAAGATTATATTTCATGGTTAAAGAAAATAGCTTGGCTTGAATGGAAGCCTAAAGAAAATGGCAGCATTGTCTTTCATTGTACCGTTGTTTCCAAACTTCCTAAGGATAAGTTTCAAAACATATGGGAATATGTAAAAGATTATTCTTGTTCTTTTAGTTGTGCTTTCGATAATATAACAATTATGAAATGGGATATTGATAGGTGGATTATCCATAAGAGTTATAATTTAAAGTAAATGAACATGGAAAGGCATAGAAATCCTTATTATTATTTATTATATAAAAAGCAATTAAAGAGAGATAGTGTATTGATATTACAACTATCTCTCCTATAAAGGTGATTTAACCGAATTCTCTGCCAGTTTTAATCCATCCAACTTTTACATTTGATAAACATAAAGGTAGAGAAAACACTTTATTTAGTTTTCTAAAGTATCTAATTGCCCACATAATGAACAGTTCGGTTAAAATCATCCTGTAGTACTATTATGTCCACCAAGTAATTATTTATCCTTACCAAATTATGCTTATTGCTTCTTAAGCTTACCTTAAAAGTTCAAGTAATCCGGATTTAAATCTGCGCATAAAATGAATTTATTATTTTCAGCATTTTTAAAAACACAGGACATAGTAATACATAGATTACCTGTAGCCAGTGATATATAAGGTTCTGTAATATACTTACTTAATTTCATATTTTTTAAAAAGTAGTAATATTTTTTTAAAGAATGATCCTCCCCCTTTTCTGCTGGATGAAAAATGAGTCCCTTCTGCTTTGAGTAGTTGGCAAAGGGTGTAATTGTATCTGTTACCTGAATGCCGTTTGGATCCAAAATATATAAACATTCGAATATATCGTAGGTATCTATTATTTCCATGAGCTTAAAATCAAATCTTTTTTCTTCATATTCGGAAAGATCATCCAATACATCCTTAATAGTATCACTATATTCCTTATGTCTCTTTTTCTGAATATTAATTTTTTCAGACAAATATCTTGAGTAGTGATTGGCTAACTTACGTACAGGAGTCTTAAAATTTTTAATGGTGCTTACATCTATTGGCTGAGGCTTTGAAAAATAATAACCTTGAAGCATATCTGCACCTAACTCTATGGCTTTCATAGCTTCCTCTTCAGTTTCAATACCTTCCGCCACTACTAAAGCTCCTAGGGTCTTAGAAAGGCTCACAAGCGATTTAAAAACCTCCTGTTTATAATAATCTACATGCATATTTCTTATAATTACACTGTCTATTTTAACTATATCCGGCTTTGCGATGGTGATTCTATCCAAATTGGAATGACCTGATCCAACATCGTCCAAAGCTATTAAAAATCCGTAATTGCGTTGATTTTGAATGAATTTTGTCAAGGAACTAATATCTATAACTTCAGATTCAACTATCTCTAAAACTATATTTTCCGGTTTTAAATTGTATTTGTTAGTAAGATTGATAATAAACCCGGATCCAACTACTTCTTCAGTAATAGCCGAACCATCAATATTAACAAAAAGTAATAAATCTTTCTGTTTTTGATTTATAGGTACGAAGGCTTCCATTACTTTATCTCTGCACAATCTGTCAAGAGATACCCTCTCCTCTGAGGTGGTGGCAGCTTTAAATAAATCCAGAGGGGGTATTAATTCGCCGGAACTCCCAATTCCTCTACTTAGTCCTTCAAACCCTATTATGGACTTTCTTATTACAGACACAACAGACTGATAATGCACTTCCAGAGCCCGTTGTTTTATTATATTGTTCAATAATATATCATCTACTTCATACAACTCTATCACCTTCCATTAATAAGCAATAATATAATTATAACGCTTTGTCTGAAATTATCAACTTTTCAAACCGGGTTAGAATATTTCACTATCCACATTTAAAACTTCTATAATCATATAATAATTTCAATATCAACTTGTTGACGGATGGAATTATTGTTTTGAATATTTTGTTTGTTTTACATTGTAATCGAACACAAAAAATAAAAATGTATTAATTTAAAAATATTTATACGCTTTTTATGTAAAAAATGGACTAGTATTAATATTATATTTTAATTAATTCACACATTAATAATTTTATAATTAATTTTAAGGCATCTTAACATTTGTTGAACAATAAAAAAATGAGAGGTATAAAACCTCTCAATCGTTCCATTTCTTATTTACATTGTTTTTAACTTTACTTATATTATGTTCAGTTAGTCCAGTTTTTTCTTTAATTTCACCCATACCAATTCCTTTATCAAGCAAATGTTTTACATCTTCCATGTCTTCTTCATGTTCCTGCTTAACTTTAGCCACTTATAACACCACCTTTTTTCATAATTTGAATTGTAAGTATTTCTAATAATTTAATGTAATTGATTTGACTTTCATATATTTTATTGTTACTTTATTTTGAGATACTTATTCTTTTAAAATTTTTAGTTTGCCAGTTAAATTAATCATATGTTATTATTATGTGGTATATAGATAAATAATAGGATTTTTTATCCTTGATATGCAATAAATGTTTTTAATGAATATATTGAACTGTTTAATTTTTCTATGGTTGTGTAGTACGTCCTAGATATGTAGAACTATTCTACAATATCTTGTAAAATATAATTATTATATAGACAAGCATAAAGGAGAGATTTTTCAATGGAAAAGAATAGAGTAGTAATAAAAGGTTCATTTAGGGGGATTTCTGCGGATTTAGCGAAAAATATTGTATTTCTCATTGCATCGCTAGTTATTTATCTCTTATGTAAAGCATTTATTGACAAGCAGCAGATAAATACTTCCTTTATTGATTTCCTATTAGCAATGGACAACTTAACTATAGTATGTATGTTGGCAGTAGTTTATTTAATTATTATTATTGATGCTATTATAGCAATTTCTACTATAATTAAAATACTTGGTACTCTTTATCATTTTGCAGATGAAGTAGTACTTGATTACACCGCTAACAGAATAGTTTTAAAGACGTATGCCTTCCCCTTCACTAAAACTACGGATGAAAATAGAATTGATGAGGTAATAAATGTTAATATTGAACAGGGTGCTTTTCACAGACTCTTTAATGTAGGTAATTTATATATAGAGTTTTTAGCATATAAC
>JAEZDX010000668.1 GCA_023417975.1 Bacillota bacterium | reverse complement strand
TGCTTATCCGTAGCTCTAAGGTTGGCATACAGAATATTTTCTCTAAGAGTACCGCTGAATAGGATTGTCTCCTGAAGTACCATGCCTATGTTCTGCCTTAAAGACCTCATTTTATAATCCCTTAAGTCTATTCCGTCAATAGTAATATTACCGCTGGTAGGGTCGTAAAATCTTGGCAGCAGGTTTATGAGAGTGGACTTTCCTGAACCGCTGGAGCCAACAATAGCAACTCTTTGTCCAGGTTTTATAGTAAGATTTATATTCTTAAGTATTTTACTGTTATCTTCATAGGCGAAAGAAACATTATTAAATACAATCTCACCTTTTAAATTCTTTGGACATTCTACAGCATCTTCCTTCTCAATTACCTCAGGAGTAATATCAAAGGTTTCGAACACTCTGTCTATGGCAGCCATAGAGGTTGCAAATACCATATTAAGCTCAGAGAAACGGTTGATAGGCATATAAAATTGTCCTAAATATGAAAAGAAAACTACCATCTCTCCTACGGTCATTTTATTTTTTAAAATCAATTGACCTGCCGTCCACACAACTATAATGGGTGCAACTCCGGTAAGAAATCCAATAACAACATTGTTTATACTTCCAAGCTTTGAGCTTACATCCGAGTAATTCAGCAATTTCCTGCATTCTCTGAAAAATCCAAGCTGTTCATGCTTTTCTCTTGCAAAAGCCTGAATTACAGAGTATCCCGTGATTTTTTCCTGGACGCTGCCGTTCATTTCTGCAATTTCGTCTTGTACAGCTCTACTGTTTTTCTTAACTTGCCTGCCAAGTGTCTTAATTGTAAGAATATGAAAAGGAAAAATGCATAGGGATACTATGGTTAAAAGTGCATTCATCTTAAACATTACTACAAGCAAGACAATGACTATGGAGCCGTCTATCCATACATTTGTAAGTGCATTTCCTATCATGTTTTGAGCTAGTATTATATCATTCATCAATCTTGATACTATTTCCCCGGATTGATTTCCTTTAAAAAATGAAGTAGACATCCTTTGTATATGTAAATAAAGATCATACCTTAAATCAAATATAACTCTATTTGAGGCTTTACCAACAAAATAATGCCTTATATAAGTTCCTGGAATCCAAATGATAATGTAAACACCTATTATCACAAGGCTGAAAAAATTAAGCTTGCTAATTCTTTGAGCTGAAGTTAGAGGGGCATTTGGATTAAGTACTACATCGATGAAATATTTCATAATCTGTGGGAAAATCATCGGTACAACGAACTTGATAACACCACCTAAAGCAGCAAGCGCAATTAAAAACCAATAGGGCTTAATATACCCCATAAAACGCAGAAAGGAGGACTTTTTTTTAGTATCGGTTGTCATGCAATCATCTCCAAACTATATTATCCACTAAATAAGTATGATACAAACTTACAGTTAAAAAAATGGACAATCTTATTGAATTTTTTATTTAATTCCGATATAAAGACATAATTATGCATGGTATGCACAAACAAATGCTACTGTTTAATGCAGAGAATTAAAAAAAGTAGTATTTAGATTTAACATAGATATATAAAGAAACAATATTAAAGCTACAGAATATACTACAATATGACAATGTTAAGGAAAAAATGAAGGAAGGGATTATTTGTGAAGGGTGAGTTTGTAGAATATTGCAAAAAAATAGATATTGCAGATTCTCAAAAGGTTATAGATGTATTGTCCGCCTTTGGAGATGACAAAGCTACAGGAAATCGCTCTGCAGGGTCTGAAGCAAGCAGCAAGGCAGCCGGATATCTTTTTAATAAGTTTAAAGCTATTGGTCTTAATGATGTAACGGTGGATAAGTTCTACAGCACAGGTTGGACATACAAAGGGGCTAATATTTCCTATAAAGATGAAGACGGAATTGTGAAAACAATTATATTAGGTGGTTATGCTACAAATATAGTAGCAGAAGGCGAGTTGGTTTCGGTTGTGGACGGCTGTAAAGGAAGAATAAGCGATTACGAGCTTCTTGGTGATGTGAGCAATAAGCTTGTTATTATAGATATTGACCTCTGGAAGGATTTTTGGGTGAATTACCCTGCATATCAAGCTTATTTGAAAGGTGCGAAAGCTCTGCTTATAGTTACGGAGTATGCAGTAGAACATGAAAGTAATATAGCTTCCAGAACTATAAACGCACCTGATTATGCACATGCACTTGCTATATCAAAAAGAGATGCAAATAAATTAAAGGTGCTAATGAGAAAAAATCCAAAGGAAGAAGTGTGGGTTAAGTTTAATGCGCATTCCTATGTAGAACAAAGTAAAGCTTCATATAATATATGGGGAGATATACCTGGTAAGTCAGAGGAAGTCATATATTTGATTGCCCATTATGACGGATATTATCATTCATATTTTGACGATGCATCAGGAGTGTCAACCATATTGGGAATTGCCAAGGCTTTAATAGACAGCAGATTGAAGCTTAATAAAACTATAAGGGTTATTGCCCATGGTGCTGAGGAATGGGGAAAAGTAAACAGTGATTATGACTGGGCAAGAGGAGCATATGAACAAATCACTCATATTCATCCGGAATGGGCTGAAAAGGCGTTTGCAATTATTAATATAGATGGGAATTTTCCCGTGCCGCAGGAAAGAAACTTTCAAATATTGTCATCAAGTGAGCTTTTAAACTTTGTAAATAGCAGTACAGAGCCTATATTAAAAGGCAGTCAATACGACTTTTTAATTATGCCAAACAATTCCACTATGAGCGAAGAATTCAACTATTCAAAGGCAGGG
>JAEZDX010000617.1 GCA_023417975.1 Bacillota bacterium | reverse complement strand
GATATAAAAGGCTCTTTCCTTCGAATCTACAGGGACCCTTGCTGTAGAAAGATTCCTTATTTCATTATTCTTTAAGTTACTATTTTCAATTTTATAATTTGATTCCATCCGTCTGACTAACTCCTTTATGCTTCAGAAGTAATTTCCATATCTTTATTTATAAACTACGCAATGTCTCCAATATCGCAATTTGAAGCTTTACATACTTTCATTAACACTTCCATACTTACGGTTTCACCCTTGGAAATCTTCGTTACCGATGTCCAACCAATACCTGCTGCTACCTGCAGATCCTTTTTCTTCATATCTTTATCAATCAATGCTTTCCATAGTTTTTTGTAACTTACATGCATTTACCTTATCTCTTTTCATAAAATGTGCTTACAGTAGCAATTATCACCATAATCTTACTATTAATTTCAAGGTATTTCAACGTCCATCTCTGATAATGCTGGAATTATTCTTTTCTTAAACTGAATTTTCTACTTTTATCTACTATAAAAGACCTTTATTCTGCAATTGTTAGTCTTTAAGCATCGCAAAAATTCAATTATTCCATCTGAAGTAGGTATATTGCTTTAAGATTTGAAAGTTCTTTTGAAGCCAATCCCTTTGGAGTTGCACCTTTATCCTTTGCGCTTTCAAAATCCCATTTAACATCTTTGAAATTTTTAACATACGTCCTATAAACAACCGCTTCAGCAAAATAACCTAATAATACATAATTGCTTTCCGACTTTTTTCCATCGGACCTACTTCCTGAGCCGCTTGAGTGACCGTTTGTAGGTAAACTTTGTGGAGCTGGAGATACATTAATTACATCTATTGGGGCCGTTAGGACTCATTAAATATCTGGATTGCTGAATCTTTCTCATCCTGTTTCTTCCACTCAGTTATCTTTACATCATATATAGATGCATCAAAAGCACTATCTATTATTTTCTTCATACGCCTTCAGAAGTACATTCCTTTCTAAACTTTCTATCTTCTTTTTTTTAAAATATATAAATTTCCCCATATACATAATACTACTCATGCTATAGCATAATAAGATGAAACATGTCGAACTTCATAATATTATAAACAAAAAAGGACCCGAGTTAAGTTTTAACCTAACCGGATCCTTTAATTTGTTTTAAACTGTTATGTTATGTTTCATTCTAAAAAATACATTTTCAATTATTCTTGAACTATACAGCATTTGTTAACTTGTTTTTTATTTGCAGCACTTCAATTTCAGTTAAACCAATTTGAGTAAGATACTGTTCTACATTGTTATATTTTTGCCGGAACATGTCCAAAAATTTGTCCATATATTCCGGTTTCGGAGTTACAATATTTATATCAACGTTCTTGTTGCTCTCACAAAACTGTTTCAATACTGCTGCTAAATATACTTGTGAAATTTTATAGTCTTCTAAAATATATGTTTTATTAACACCGGCTAACAGCAGCAGCAATGCAGAAATTACGCCTGTCCTATCCTTGCCTACTGCACAATGGTATAGGACACCACTTCTCGCTTTTGCAAATATTCTCATTATATTTAGTATGGATTTTTGCTCGTCTATCATTTCAAAATATGAATCGGGAACATCCTCAACGCTAAGCGGCAGGCGTCCATCACCATACACCTTACAATGATAGTATTGAAAATCTTCATCAAATTTCAAACCACATGGTCTGCTTTGAACCTCATAATCATTTCTCAAATCAATAATTGTCGTTATGTTATTGGCTAATAATAACTTCTTATCATTTTCTGAAACTTGAAGCGGAACATCGCTTCGTATAAATGCCTTATATGCTGTTTCTTTTTTGCACTCTAAAGGATAGCCTCCTAAATCACGTGTGTTGAGGGTACCACTTAATAAAAATCGATTCATATATTCTCTCCTAACTATAAACTATTAAAAAACACCCTATTTAACTCGCTCCAATCAGCCTTCCTATCATCCGCCATATTTGAAATTGTATCTTTATAATAAGATTTGGTCTTCAATCCATTTGAATGGAATCATAGGCTTTATTACATATTTTAAAAACATATAGATTTCCCCATATACATAATACTACGTATGTTATAGCTTGATAAGATGAAATATGTCGAACTTAATATTAATATGAACAAAAAAGGACCCCAGTTAAGTTTTACCCTAACCGGATCCTCTGAATTGTTTTTGATTCGCTTTAAAAGTATCTTTCCAAGTCCTCTACCTTCTCAATTTCAAATATATCAGTAGCAATAACATCTAGATCTTTTTCAGAAAGCTTCCTTATCTCAATAGCATATTTGTCAGGAAGTTCTTTAAACTTTTTAGATAGTAACTTTATTACAATATCTGCTTTTCCCTTTGCTTTTCCCTTTGCTTCTCCCTCTTTTATTCCCTCTTTTAATGCTTCATCTCTAATCATTTTTCCTATTTCAGTCATATTTATCAACTCCTTCAGCTTTTCTCTGCTTGATTCATCCCCAAATTTCTCCAATAGAGCATATAGCATACTAACACACTGCAGCTTCGTTGCTTCATCTTCTATATTCTCTACCATTTCGATGCTCTTAATCGCTCTATCACCTTTACTACTTTTACTTTTCATTAATGGTAAAAATGTTAAAGAAAGAATATCCTCATTAGTCAAGCTAAGCTTATTCTTAATTTTATTCTGCAAATATTCCAGTTTTTCATCACCATTAAGATCTCTCATATAAAATGGCTCTATACTATACTTGATTGTTCCCGCATCTATATATTCTTCTACATCATCTATATCAGATGAATAAACTACCATAGTTCTGACTTTCCGCTTTTCCTTATAAAATAAAGAAGCATCATAATACAAAAATCTTTTCAAGTCATCTCTTTTATTAGTTGTTTGAAACTCAAAATGAAGATAATTTCCATCCTCGGTATAAAACAGATAATCAATATAATTTGTCTTAATCTCTATGTTTTTTATTTCTGTCTCTGCCGCTGCAATAATTTTTGTATTAATTCCAAAAAAATTCACTGCACTTTGCTTAAACACTTCCATAGCTTTCTTTAATACCGTGTCCTCAATTTTATTATAATCCATGTACGTCACTACTTTCCACAATAATTTCTCTATTAGCTATTATTCCCAAATTCAATCAATATATACGCACATTTGTTCCTATTTTGCTAATAAAATAGGAGTCTTGCTGCATTTTATAGCTGGGCTGATAGAAGTTATTTTAAAATTGGGGAAGCAATTTATATATAACTATGATAAATATTTGAATAATTACACTATTCTGTTATATAATTGAGTACAGTCACAATAGTAAAATACAGCCAACTGGGTAATAGTGATTATATAAAATATGGACAAGTTATTGGAGGATGCCAATGATGAATATTAATTTAAAGGAATACTTTAAAAAACAAAAAAAATTTAGTGGAAGTGTATTGTTATCAAAAAATAATGAAATTATATTTAAGGAATCATATGGATACTCAAATAAGGAAAAAGGAATAAAAAATACACCTGAAACAAAATTCATGATTGGCTCTATGACAAAGTCAATAACTGCATTATGTATTATGCAGTTATCAGAAAAAGGTATGCTTTCATCGAAGCAGAATATTGAAAATTATTTTCCAGACTTGTACAAAGGTCATGGAATTACAATTCATCATCTTCTAACTCATACTTCTGGAATACCTAACTACTTAATGCTAAAAAAACAAATAAACTGGGGACAACATCATACACCCCAAGAAATACTACAAATTGTAAAAGGTTATAAATTGATATTCCCGGCTGGTGAGAAATGGTCCTACAATAATACTAATTATCTTATTCTTGGCTTGATAATTGAAATGGTTTCTGGAATGACTTATCACCAATATGTTAAAAGTTATATATTTACTCCTGCTAAAATGAATAATTCAGGTTTTATTGATGAAGAACAAAAAAATGTAGCCACTAATTATATTAATGGTAAAAGAGGGTTCTATATGGACCCATCCATGTTCTTTGCTTGTGGTGATATTGTATCAACTGTTGGTGATTTTTATTTGCTTGATAGAGCCATTCAGGATGGCAAACTATTGAAAACCCAAATAGTAAAGGAAATGCAAAAGCCTCACTATGACGGTAAGTATGTAAAATATGGATATGGATTGCTTGTAAAAAACCATTTTGACTGTAAAAGTATATGTCATGGTGGATCAATGCCAAATGGTTACACTTCTCATTTTGAGAAATATATTGATGACGATATTACCATTGTTGTATTAAGCAATGATTTAGTAAATTATCGTTTCCTTCCATTGTCAGGGGCTGGTGGTACATATATAAGCAGAGAGATTGCTTCATTAATTTATGGTAAAAAGTTAGGTGCTTTAAAGAAGATATTCTAAAAGAGATTCTTAATATAGATAGTTACTGTACATCTTTTATAAAATGTGAATTAAGGGAAGCTTAAAATGAACTGAACCCAAAAAATTATCATATTATCAACACTGTTATTAACCATAGCCTATAATAAAAATGATCAAGCCAAGTTTTTACCATATAAGCACTTTTTATAATTTATCATAACAAAAACTACTGCGGTAATTAAGTATAATAAACATGTAACCATTAGATTTTGCAGTGCATCACCGGTCTGCATAGCAAGAAAGTAATTGAATAATTGATGAATCATAATGGGTATTAACAGGTTATGGTTCAAGTTATAAAATGCGGTAATAATAACTGATGCCGCAATGATGTAAATTAAAAAGCAAGCAATATATTCAAGCAATTGTATTCCTGAATACCCTGATACAAACCATAATGGAGTATGCCAAAATCCCCAAGCAAATCCAACTATAATTGCGGATTTTAATGGACTGATTTTTTTCTGCAATTCATTCAATACAAAGCCTCTCCAGCCAATTTCTTCTCCAAGCGGTCCTCTAATTAAATTATTTCCGAAGGTCATGAGCCATGTTATCCATGAAGTTACCGTCAAGGATTTTATGGAAACATTCCTTGTATAACTTGAAAATAATATACAACCTAGAAAAATTAAAAATTGAAGTAGGATTATGTTTAATACAGTTGAAATCTTTATCCTCTCACTAAATTGTCTTTTTATATATTGTATCGGATTATCCTTTGGGTAGATTTTGCGGAACATCACTATAAAGACAAATGTAGCAGTCCATGCCGATATTACTTGCAGCACTTCGGCCAGTGTTTTGGCTTTTAAAACAAATTGGGTTATGCCAATTGCAATAATAAAACAATAAAATACACCATATGTCCAAAAAACATATCGTTTTAATAGCTTTCTCACTAGAAAAACCTCCTTAAATTTATATGCAAATAAAAACCAACAGAACGTTTGTATATTTTGCTCTGTTGGTTTCAATATAAACTATGGTGCTGCACCCAGGTCAACACTCATATTAAAATATTCTAATTTCTTTTGACAGGAATAAATACTTCCAGAAATACTCGTTCCTTATTATGGCTGTAGGTAATTAGGCGGGTATTTGCAAAAGCAACCCCTTCCAGCTTTAATCCTTGCTTCTTGGCCCATTCTATGCCTGAACTGAAAGCTTTGTATTTGATATCCTCAGCTCCATTTAGATATCTTCCATCCTCAATAATAGTATAAATACAGGTGTTGTAATCCAAATAAGCTTTATTCTTTTCCTTTTTGTCACTTTCAATCTTCTCTACAATATACATTTTTGTATCTATAAATCCCTTTTCATCAAAAGTAAGCTTTCTCATGATTTTAGACAAAATATCTTCCTTATGTAAATCCATATTTTCCAGTATAACCGGATATTCCTGAAAAGAATTAAAGTCCGATATCTCTCCTTTTATTTCATAGGTTGGTAATTCTCTAAGTGAATACTTATTTAAATGCTTTTTTACTTCCTTACAAAATTCTTTTGTTTCATTAATTTTTCCAAGCATGTATTCCTGATTTCTTATGCTTATTTCTAAATCCCTGGCTTTGTCCCCCAATAAGGCTTCCAATTCATCTATTTCGCTTCCTACCTGCAGCTTTTTAACTTCTTTAATGGATAAATTTCTTTTTTTATAAAAGTTTGTAACCATCAATGTGTAAATGTCATAAAAATCAAATTCTCTATAATTATTTTCTTCTTTTTGGTCAGGCTTTATAATCCCTTTCTCCTCATAATACCTTAGTGCATCCCGGGACAGCCCAAGTATCTCCAACAGCTGTCCTGTCTTATATTTATTATTATCCCCCATTTTATGCTAACCTCCCAAGCTTTACCTTTTAAAAGTAACTTTCCAAGTCCTCTACCTTCTCAATTTCAAATATATCAGTTGCAATAACCTCTATAGCTTCTACAGAAAGTTTTCTTATCTCAATAGAGTATTCCTTATGCTGCCCTAAACAATTATACATCTTGTAATCCCAATGTAGCTTCTATTTCTTCAGCAGAAAGCGGCTTAATATTCAGCATAGAAACCATCCCCTTTTGCAATATTATATGAATTCTGTTGAGAAATATCAACGTAAATTTACATGCTAATTCATCAGCGTAAAATTTCTATTGAATAATGCGGTGTTAAAAGCAAAAACGTTTGTAACAATATGGTAGATAAAGTACAATTAACTTATAAATTAAGCCAGATTGGTATTAAGCAGCATACAAAGATTATTTACATTATGTAAATTAAACCTAAAGGAGGATATTAGAAATGCAAGACATTAAAGTAATCAACATTCCACCACTAAAAGTGGTGAGTTCAGGCAGCATTACTACAATGGAAGAACTTGAGGCGTTTGATAAGTGGTGGTCAAGCATTGATGCCAAACATTACATTACTCCTCGTGATTTTATGTGGTTCAACGCAAAGAAAAATTATATGGAATGGATTTTTGCCATTCCGGAAGGACATACAGACACTGGGGGTTATGAGCTGACCGATTTCCCAGGTGGACTGTATGCAGTAGGGATTTCGAAAGACTCAGAGGATGATTCTAATGAAACAAAAGAATTTATACGTAAATGGGTAACTGATAGTAAGTGTTTCGAATTGTCAACAAACGAAAACTACCCAGTTGAACGTTATGAAATGAGCCATGTAACTACGCCAAAAATTTTCAAGGAGAAAATGGGTTATCATTTAACCGATATATTTGTTCCTATTGTAGTAAAATAAGCGCCACAACTATTAAAAAACCAACAGAACCCTTGTATATTTTGCTCTGTTGGTTTCAATACTTATTTAATTAAAAGTCTTATTGTGCTCTATCTTAATATACAAATAAACCATGGTTAATACAATAGACATATAGTTTGCCGCCGACAGTTATGGGGAACCGGCATGTTGGACTTTGTTCCGGATACAGGCGGTTCAAAAATATTCTGTCGCTTTTAACATAGGCCACAAAAGAAAGATAGTGTTCTTTAGTCATTGGGTGGTCAATGGTGACAACATGATCAATATCTATTTCCTCAACAGTGACTTTAGGTGCGTCAGGTGCATCAACCGGAAGGACACGTTCCAATTTTCTGCCGCAGCAGAAGATAGAGGCACTTCCTGTACTAATGAGAATATTTCCGCATGAAGGGCAAACATAAAAGCGCACTTTGTCAATATTGCCGCTGTCAGGCTTATTTATAGTAATCTCGCCTTCCATCATCTGCTTCATATCAACGCCTAAAATAGCAGATAGCTCCGGCCACAGCGACAAATCCGGACACCCTAAGCCGCATTCCCATTTAGAAACGGTTTTACTTTGAATACCCAAAGCATCCGCAATATTCTTTTGCGTCAAACTTTTTTCCTTTCGCAGCTTTGCAATCAATTTTCCGATTTTTACACAATCCATGCCTCCACCTCCATTTCTGTAAGTATAGCATACTTACAGAAACCTAGCGATCATTTGTACCAATCTTCACGGAAGCTGTCTCAAAGCGGCTATATACTGTCTCTCTGCATCCGAAGGACCAAAGGCTAATATTATCTGTTTTTCATATCCTCTTTGCATTAGGGTCAGCTGTTAAACACTGCTCTATTAATTTTTCTAATTTTGCTGTATGATCTTCCACCGGCTCCTCATATTTCAATACTTTTACAACTGAATGCTCAAAGTTTCGCGGACCATATTTGTTCCAAAGCTCCTGTAATGGTTTATTAGGGTGCCTGTTATTTGTCAATTTAAAACTGATGCTGTTGAAATCTGCTTTTGTATCATTAGAAATACCTAAAAATACTTCGCCGGTTTCCTTACAGCAGTATGATATTACACCCATTTCAGGGTGTCTGTTTTTATAGTCTATCAAAAGCTCTTTTTTTCGTTTTATATCCATTGTGTTCACCTCAACCATATTGTACACCTTAATGCTTCAATAAATAATCCACGTTCCGTAGACCTACAAAGCCTATACTTCCATATCAATTGTATCTCCATAGCAATTATTTTATCTCACCATAGAACCTATTTGTAAAACTATCAAGCTTTCGTCCAGCTTTACTTCTTTTTCAG
>JAEZDX010000592.1 GCA_023417975.1 Bacillota bacterium | reverse complement strand
TGCAGGGATGTATAATCTTATAGTAATTGAAGATGGTGCCCATGCTCTAGGAAGTGAGTATAAGGGCAAAAAGGTAGGCAATAAAGCGAATATGACAGAGTTCAGCTTTCATCCTGTAAAACCGGTTACCACCGGTGAGGGAGGTGTTGTCACTACTAATGATGAAAAGCTGTATAAAAAACTGCAGAATTTCAGAACGCACGGTATAATACGCGACATATGTGAGATGCAAAATAGCGATGGACCATGGTATTATGAAATGTTGGATTTAGGTTATAATTATAGAATTCCGGATATAAATTGTGCTCTTGGTCTCAGCCAAATGGATAAAATAAATAGTTTTTTGGAGAAAAGGAGATATATTGCAGCAAAATATTTGAAACTGCTTAGAGATATAGACGAAATAGAGCTGCCTTTTGAAGAAAAATACTCAAATTCAGGTTGGCACATATTTGTGATAAAACTGAATTTGGAAAAACTGCTATGTTCAAGAAAGGAAATTTTTGAAGCACTTCAGAAGGAGAATATCGGGGTAAATGTTCATTATATACCTGTGTATTATCATCCTTATTATAGGCAGCTGGGTTATAACAAAGGTATATGTCCAAAGACAGAAAGCTTTTATGATAGAATAGTAACTCTTCCCATATTCCCTTCAATGACTGATGAAGATATAATGGATGTGGTAACAGCGGTGAATAAAGTAATAAAAGCGTATAGAAAATAAACACATTTCATATAACATTGTTGTGAAAAATATTATATGAACTATCAAGAAAGTAACTTTTTTTACGATAATGAAACTAATGAATTTATTTGGAGTTGATGTTATGAGATTAAATCACAATTTAGCAACCTTAAATATATATAGAAATCAGTTAAAAGTAGCAGACTCTCAAAGCAAGGCATTAAATAATATTACTACTGGCTATAAGATAAACAGTGCCAAGGATAATCCTAATGCTATTGCTCAAAGTGAGAGAATGAGAATCCAGATAAGAGGGATTCAAATGGCTTCTAGAAATGTTCAAGATGGTATGAGCATGCTTCAGACTGCAGATGGTGCACTTGATTCAATAAGTACTGCACTCAGAAGGATGAAGGAACTAACTATTCAAGCAGGAAGTGCTTCTTCAACTGATGATAGGCAAGTAATACAGAATGAAATTGATCAAATGAAGGATTTAATAAATCAAACCTCACAGAACAACGAATATAATGGGGTTAAACTCCTCAATGATAATAATGTTACAAGTAATGATTCTCCTGAGAGTATAAATATGATAACAGGTGCAAATGTAGGCGAAAGTATAGCTATACCTAAATATAATATTTCTACAGCTTTGCTTGGCAGTAACAAAACAACAGATAAGCTAAGCAATATTAGTGTGTTAAATGATGTTGGAATTAGCAATGCCATTGACACTATAAACGGATCATTAGAAACTGTAAATTCCATAAGGAGTAAGTACGGTGCATTAGAGAACAGATTCGAAGGTCTATATCAGAATCTTGATAGTATAAGTGTTTCGCTCCAGGGGGCGGAGAGTGGTCTTAGGGATGCTGATCTGGCAAGTGAAATGATAGATTATTCAAAAGCTGGAATATTGATAGATGCGGGAAATGCAATGATGGTTCAATCAAATAACTTTCCAAAGGATATTCTCAGAGTGCTTGAAAATGTAAAATAATAATGAGGTTTAAAAATACAACTGTCTGATATCATAGATTGAATGATTTTAGACGGTTTTTTTATTTTTTGACCATATGTAAAATTTTGTTGAATTTAGAAAAGAAACTTCATGATGATTGTTTATAATTACCAATAAGTAATATACGGAATCAATATTTAAAAATAACAATAATGTAAATATAAAGCAATTTATTTGGAAAGCATTTGATATTTTATTGTAAAAATTTGAATTATATTTTTAAAAAAAGTATAGAAAAAAATAGAAGTTTGCCCTATAATATAACTGGTAACAATTTTTGCTAACAATTTTGTAAAATTAAGTACCAATTTTATTTACATTAAAGAACATCCTGGAAAAATAGTAATTTAAAAATCTATCAACAAAGCTCGAAACATATATACAAAATGTCGTATTTAATGTAATATATAATTAAATTTAATAAAAAGTAATACGATTCATAGTCGAATTGGGGGGAGTATATTGAAAATTGATAATATGTCCTATGACGACAAAGTCTATAACCTTGTTAAAAAAGGTTTGGATGCTGCTTCCTTGAGAAGCAAGGTAATTGCCAATAATATTTCTAATATTAATACTAAGGGCTACAAAAGATATTACGTTTCTTTTGAGGATACTTTAAAAGACAAAATGGATACATTAGAGCTGCAGAAGACCGATAAGCTTCATATCGGCAATGATGAAGCTGAAGGCTCTATAAAAGTAGAACAGGATACTAGTACAAGCATGAGAAACGATGGAAATAACGTGGATATTGACAACGAAATGACAAACCAGGCGGCTAATGCACTTATGTATAATGCACTGATAACGCAGGTCAATTCAAAATTATCCATGAGTAGATATGTAATAACCGGTGGGGGGAGGTAGTAAAAGATGAGTATATTTAATTCCTTAAGAATCAGTGCCAGCGGCTTATCTGCTGAGAGATTAAGAATGGATACAATTGCATCCAATATTGCTAATGTATCAACAACCAGAGGTGAGGATGGAAAGCCTTATATAAGGAAGATAGCAGTTTTTCAAGAAAATCTTGATCAGGCTGTAAACAATTCAAGCGATCCCACCAGTAAGCTAAAAGGTGTAAAGGCTGTAGGAATTGTAGATGATGAAACACCATTAAGAAAGGTGTATGATCCGACAAATCCGGATGCAGACGAAGAAGGCTATGTAATGATGCCTAATGTAAATATACTGAATGAAATGGCAGATATGATTGCTGCAACGAGATCATATGAAGCAAATGTTAATGCTATGAATAATGAAAAAAGTATGTTTTCTAAAGCTTTAGAAATAGGAAAGTAGGAGGACGCTTATGCAAGTTAATAATTATCTTCAAAATAGATTGGCGCTTTTATCGCTTGATAATTCGTCAGAAAAAACTGAAACAGCACCTAAAGAAGGTGCCATGAGTTTTTTAGATACTTTAAAAAGTAAGCTTAATGAAGTTAATGATAAACAGTTACAGGCAGATGCTGCAACTGAAAAATTGGTTAAGGGAGAAGACGTTGATATACATGAGGTTATGCTGTCAACGGAAGAAGCTAAGCTTTCATTACAGCTGGCTGTGCAAGTGAGAAATAAGATTTTGGATGCATATCAGGAGATAAATAGAATGCAGTTGTAGTGAGGAGTGCAAGTAATGGGTAAGCTATCAGAGATATTCGCTAAGTTGAAAGAAAAGTTCAAGTCCATGAGTACCGTTAGAAAGATAGCTTTTGGTTTAATTTTTTCGGTAATTATAGCTTTATTGATATTATATGTAAGTTATTCCAACTCAAATAAATATGGAGTTCTCTTTTCGAATCTGTCAACAGAAGATGGAAAAATAGTCACTGATCAACTGACATCAAAGAAGGTAGAAAAGGTAATAAAGGGTAATACCATATACGTACCGAAGGATCAGGTTGATGAACTTAGACTTGAACTGGCAGGTAGTTTATCAGGCGGAAGTAAGGGCTATGAACTTATGGACACAGGCAACAGCTTCGGTATGACTGATGAAGAGTTTCAATTGAAAAAATTAAGAGCTACGCAGGGTGAACTTGAGCGGACAATAAAAGCCTTTCCCCAGGTAGATGATACAAGAGTCCATATTACTCCTTCAGAGGAGTCGGTGTTTGTTAAGGATTCTAAACCGGCTAAAGCTGCAGTGTATCTCAAATTGAAGCCCGGCACTAAGTTTAACGCTGAAAATGTCAGGTCTATTATTGCATTAGTTGCAGGAAGTGTTCAGAATTTGAGTAAAGAAAATATTGAAGTAATAGATGATAAAATGACACTTCTTTCTAAGGATGTCCTTCAGGAAGATAATCCGGAAGCTACTACTTCACTTGATAAGCAACAGTCGGCTGAGTTGGATTTTGAGAAAAAGCTTAATAATGCACTAATGGACATGCTTGAACCAGCAATAGGAAAAGGTAAGGTAAATGTTAAGGTAAATGCGGATCTGGATTTCGATGCTAAGGAAAAAACCGTGTTAACTTATGATCCCAACAAAGTCGAAGCCAGTACACAAACTTCAAAAGAGACTGATACTACCGGAAATACTTCTAATACTCAGAGTCCGGTGGATAATAATATGAGCAACACAACACCAACAACTAATACTAGCGGTTCTAACACAAAAGAGTCTCAGACAACTAACTATAATGTAGGAAAAACAGAAA
>JAEZDX010000572.1 GCA_023417975.1 Bacillota bacterium | reverse complement strand
GACCTTGATCGCAAAATGAGTATACCCCAAAAAACAGCAGCTCTGACTAAGCCTACAGTGTCAGTTTCTTTTCGTACCGGTATACCGGATTTAGCACTTATCCCCATTAAAAAGTGGGCGCAGTTTTATCATAAAATTGCACTGGATATAGAACCGTATAAAATGGATTATCAGAATACCTTCGGAGATGATTCACTCAGAGTAATCTTGGCTAAGTATTTAAATCGATCACGAGGGACGAATACACGCCCGGAAAATATCCTTATTACAAATGGTGCGGCGCAATCCTTTAATTTATTGTGTCAGCTTATTTCACAGAATGAATATGCTCTGGTAGAAAACCCACTGAGCAATGGTATTCTCCATACGCTTGAGAGCAATGGCGTAACTATGCGACCTATTCCACTTGATAAGGATGGAATGGTTACAGCAGAGCTTCCGTCGGATCCACCGAAGCTTATATTCACCACGCCCAGTCATCAGTTTCCCATGGGAGCTATTTTGACAGCTTCAAGAAGAATCGAATTGATTCACTATGCTAAGCGTAATCACGCATATGTTGTTGAAGATGATTATGACAGTGAATTTCGTTTTGATGGAAATCCCATTGAGTCTATGCAGCATCTGGCACCGGACAGAGTGATTTACGTTGGCACATTTTCCAAAACACTAATGCCCGCACTGCGTATTGGCTATATGGTATTACCTGACGAATTGTGTGAGAGGATGTGCAAAGCGAAGTATGTGTCCGATATTCATTCTCCTGTATTAGAGCAACTAACACTTGCACAGTTTATTGATAGCGGTGCATTTGAATTACATATACATAAGATGCAGAAGATTTATGAGAAAAAACGTAATCATTTGATTAGCTGTCTAAAAAGATTTTTTGGAGATAGAGTCTCTATTTTAGGGGCTTCTGCCGGACTTCATTTTGTCTGTTCATTTTCGGAAGTCAAATTTAATTCAAATTTGCTTGAAAAAATTCAACAGTCGGGGATAGAAATCAGTTCGATGGATAAGCATATTCTAAATTCTGCACAAAATGAAGAATATGACAGTATGCTTATTTTCGGCTATGGGAACACACCTATTGAAAAAATGGAAGCGGGTATACAATTGCTTGCGGAAATTATCAACAAATTCCCGATATTATTATGATTAATATAATGTTATGATTTATTTGTTTTTAAAAACATAATATTTGGTGTTTGTTTTATTACTATTCTTATTTGCACAATTTTTGTGGTTTATATATTTACATCCGGTGGTCGTCACATTAAATAAATCCATGGAGTTTGAATATTCCATGGATTTTCGTTTAATTAAGGGTATCCGGTTTTCCATCAAGTATTATTGCACGTAGTCCCTCTGAACTGCCCCTCCTTACAGAGGGTCTTATAAGGTCATTGATAGAGTTTTTGATTGCAATTGAAAAGTTGAAAATTGGCAGGAAAAATGTGGTTGATGTAGAATTATGTAATTTATATTTTGCAACGTAAAGGGAGGAATTTTAATGGATATGAAGAGGATTAATGAAATCGCATTTAGTTGGTTCGGTAATACCGCTACTTTTACATTTATGGAAAAGGGGAACAAGTATGACCATGGACAAAGAGTTGCAAACTTGTCAAAGTTAATTCGGAAAAATGTTTTACCAAACGATGATACTTATGATAATATATTGACTATTTCAGGATGGTTCCACGATTGTATGCACAATCAAAAAGATCATGCTCGGCAAGGTGCTGATAAAATGAGAGAACTATTGAAAGATGAATTAACATCTACTGAACTCGATGAAGTTTATGAAATAATCAATTTGCATGATCGTAGAGATTTACGCGACCTTCCAAACTATATCAAAATTCAGCAAGATGCAGACTTGTTAGATCATTTTGGAGTTTTTGAAATATGGATACATTTTGCTCATTCCATAAGTCATGATATGAACCTTAAAAAATCTTGCGAGTGGCTTCTAAATGAGCGACCAAAAGATGACGAAAGATTTTTAAATGAACTGCACTTTGACTTTTCAAAGAAAGTATATCAAGAGAAAGCAGATTTTTTATATGGTTTCGCTAAACGCATGGCTGTTGAAGCAAATGGTGACATAGTCAGTGATGTAATGTAAACATACCATTAACATTTATAATAATTGAGCAAGTTATATAAAAATTATGTTCGGAGGTTATTCATATGCATGTTGAAAGCTATACTGTTGCACAGATAAAATCAATTAGGCAAGATTATAAACAAAATATTGAAAAGCATATGGAATATGTTAAATTGGCGGCACAGCAAAATTCGAAAATTATTATTTTCCCGGAGATGTCATTGACAGGATACGAGCGAGAACTGGCAGGAGCTCAATATTTTACAAAGGATGATTTAAGACTTGAATGCTTTAAAAAGGCATCGTTAGATTATAATATTATAATCGTAGTAGGTGCTCCTTTATTATTGGATGATCATTTATATATTGCATCATGGATTTTTATTCCCACAAAGGAGCCGCAAATTTATATTAAGAAATATCTGCATTCCGGAGAAGAATTGTATTTTCAGTGCAGTACTCAATATGATCCAGCTTTAAAATTAAGTGATGGGCAGCTTTCATTTGCTATATGTTATGATATTGAGCGAGATGAACATATTGAGAGTGTAAAAAATAAAAAATCCAATTTTTATGCCGCCAGTATTTTTTATACTAAGAATGGGATTCAATCAGGGCTTGATCGGTTACAATATATATCAAAAGAAAATTCACTAGCTGTTCTTATGTCTAATTACGTGGGAGAATGCTGGGGGCTAGATGCAGGTGGATGCAGCTCTATTTGGTCGCACAATGGCGAGTTAATAATATCAGCTGATTCATATTCAGAATGTTTAGTTGTTGCAGAAAAAAGTGACAAGGGATGGAAAGGAAAAATAATAAAGAAATAAAACTATAAACTTGTTGTATAGTGTACATCATTATATCGAAGAAAAAGAATTATCATTAGCAATGAAAGCCGTAGGATATGAATTATCGCATAAGACAGAAACATTGTTACCCAACGGTAAAAAACTAATACAATTGGATTTCAAAAACGAAGGATGATATGTAGAGGATTTCTTTATACAGTACATAATTGATGCTGAGATTGGAAGAGCTGACCTAAAGAAGATTATTGATGATTATCTAGGGGGAATGAAATGTCAAGAAGTTATCATAGTAATATTAGAAAGTATATTAATGAAAAGAAGAATAAGTATTCAAATGATGAGGTCAAAGAGGAGAAGTTGAATCATATTAAGGAAGAGGTTTTTCAAAAGAGATTTACTAAGAAGTATACACTTCTTAGTAGAAAGATAGGCAACAAAAATATTGGTTATAGCTGTAGCGAGCCTTTTGATCCAAATACTATAGAAATAAAGGTTTTAGATGAAGGTCAGCATATACACTTTCCTGCATCAAAAGAGGATTTATTAGGAGTTATAAAAAGGCTGCCACACAATGTAGTATCTGGTATTCATTCAATAACTCTATGTTTAGGAAAAGAATATCAAGAGGATAAAGTTGATAATCCTTATGAAGAGACTAGAGATCCGTTTACCGCAAGGATTTGCACAGATGAAGAAGGACCAATATTTACTCCGCCAACACTAGGAACATATTATACTGGTACATGCAAAATATTCATTTATGCTTATGTTTATGCTAGAGAACAACTAAAATTAGATATAGTTGAGCCATTTCTTAGGCTGGAGATGCTTAGTACCTTGGTTCATGAAATCGCCCATCATGAGGATAACATACTGCGTACTGACAGGGGAAGATGGCTTGGATTTAATGATTGGAAATGTGAGGATTATGCCGATTTTCAACAAATGAATTGGTCCGAAGCCGCCATTGTTCCGTATTTAGAGGACACCTACCCAAAAGAATACAATACACTTTCTAATTGGATTGAGGAACATGGGGGAGTACGATTTCCCCTTGCCAAATTGGCAGGTGAATCAAAAGGAAGAAGAATAGGTGATAGAGTTAAGCTTGTTTTCAGTACATCAGCTGCAGTTATGGATCTATTTAAAAACGTTACTAGCGGTATGAGTGATGGTGATGCTATGATTGAATTTGCTAAAGACTTACACTACGGAGACCATTATGAGGAATGTTTGAAATCTCTAGATACAATACTTTTAAATAATCCAAAGGATTCAGAGGCATTAGGAGTCAAAGCGGATACATACATTCATCAAGAGGAATATGCTATGGCAGAGCAGATAGCAAAGAAATGTTTATTAATTGATAATGCTAATACAGATGCATTGAAGGCACTTTGTGATGTAAAGCGGTATATGAAAGATTGGAAGGGATTAAAAGAAATTAGTAGATTAGGGATAGAAGCTGCCGGAGATGATGTTTTTGAAGTAAGAAGATTTACTGAGATGCATATCATTGCATCATTATATTTAAAAGAATATGTAGAGGCTAAAAAGGACGTGAATGAATTACCTGTTAATGGGGTGCAAGAATATAGAAAATCAGCATTTGATGCTTTAGTGAAAGTTTGTTCAGGAGACGTAGAGGCAGCTTTAAATATAGTAAATATAGTGTTAACCGGCGAAAAAGTTATGGGTCCGGCAAAGGCTATATTAAAAGCAATTAATAACTATATATCAGCATGTCAAGCTAGAAATACACAAAAATATGAACTTAGTGAAAATGAACAGGGGTATCTGAAAAATTCTAATGTTGCGGATTTATTATTCAAAAATTGTGAGCTTGGGATTTAGAAGTTTAATCAGAATGCCTTGCTGCACAATTTTTGTGGTTTATGTACTTACATCCGGTGGTCGTCACATTAAATAAATCCACGGAGTTTGAATATTCCATGGATTTTCGTTTAATTAAGGATATTGGTATAGTTACTTGAGCTTAGGAGTTTTTTCAGTTTGTTCAGAATGGTTACTTTCCGGCTATAAGCTGTAGGGTAGGGGATTCTTTTGAACTCTGAATAGCTTGCCAATGTGTGACTTTTGAAATATACATAATCAATCAATTCCTGCTCTGATGAGGGCAGTTTTTTTATTGCAGCTCTTAGGTAGGACTTATTCATATTGTTAATAATCAAATCATCCAAAGTATCTATACTCATAGAAGGAAGGATATCCGGTTTTCCATCAAGTATTAATGCACGTAGTCCTTCTGAATTGCCCCTCCTTACAGATGTTCTTATAAGGTCATTGATAGAGTTTTTGATTGCATTAGTTGCATAAGCAACGAACCGCTGCCTGTCAGGATTATACTGTCTAACGCACTTGAACAATATTCTATAGAATTCGTTTTTAATATCATCGGATTCATAGGAATTAATGAAGGATCTCCTTGAGAGCTTTGATATATAAGGGGTAAATTCTTCTGATAATAATTGTTTGGCTTCGTCGTCTCCAAGTTTTGCCGAAGTTACCAATCCTTCAATTTTGTTAAAGTCCATATCATATCACCTGCCTCTATCTTCTATTATATAGGGTTTCAAAAGGGGTTAGCCAGATTAGATATATCGAATGTAAATAGAAGGTGCCAAGGTCTGTTAGAAACTGTAAATCTAATATATTTAGTTAGTTTATATAATTAAACATTAACATATAAATAAATATAAGATATTATAAGGAGTAAATACAATGGGAAATAGAAAAGTAATTTTTTGTGCACTTTTTATTGTAGCTTGCATTTTTATAGGATGCAGAAGTGCGAATATTAAAGAGCAATATAAGTACAAAGGATCAGGGAGTGAATGGAAAGCTGAATATACGATAACTAAAACTGGAGGTGCTGGAAGTCTAAAATCAAAGGCAGGAGATTTATATAATGCGGTGGTGAAGCTTTCGTATATAGGTAATCAGGACAAAATAAAGAATGCTAAATTTCTGTCATTTAGTTGTGCGGCCTTTGAGTGTGTTTATGACACATCCTATGACTTATCAAAAATAACGGACAAACTGGCATTTACTGGCGAAATGGGTTTTAAAAGCAATGGGCTGAAAAAGAGAGAGGAACCAGTAGAGATAACATTAGATTTGGATGGAGAAGAAGAGCATTTTGAATTGCAGTTAGAAAAATAAAACCATGGATTACTATTATCTATTCCATGGTTTTTCCTTTATTAGTATATAGATTAGTGAGTATATTGAGTATTTTTACAAAAACTTTATGTCGCTGTCTAAAATAACCGTATTATGTAATATATTGTGATATAATGTATTTAATTACATAAGGAGCAAATGAGGTGATTTCATATGCAGGAGGCAATAAAGCATTTTTGTGAAGCTAAAGATAAAGGATTATTCCTTTTAGACATGCCAACAGGGTTTGGAAAGACTTATAATGTCCTTGAGTTTATTGCAAACAATTATAGTAACATAAAGGGAAAAATTATCTTTGTGACAACACTTAAAAAAAATCTTCCATTCGATGATTTACAAACTAGCTTTAAAAGGAATGGAATCGAGGATAAGTTTAAAGAAATATGTCTTAAGTTAGATGCTAATGCAGATATGGTTATTGATAGGTTGGAAGATACATATAAAATTTTGCCAAACTGGATTAAAGGGCATGATGAATTTCGGGAATTATATAAAGCAGTTCAGCTTGTAAATCAATTCAATAAGAAAGATAATAACCAAAAGAGAAATGATGTTGTGGCTGGTGTAGTGGAGGCTACCAAAAAAACTATCCAAAATCAGTACGAGCGTGAATTTCGTGCAATAATTGAAAATGAATTAAAAAGATTTAAGACTCCGGCTGAGAGATTAATGCATATAAAATCTGATAAAGATTATCAGTGGATTAAAGAACTGTATCCTGCCGTAGAAACTAAGGAAAAGAAAATACTATTTATGACAATGGATAAGTTTCTGTTAGGAAATTCGACTCTTATTGAGCCAACGTATAATTTTTATACCAATCCTATTATTGATAATGCCCTAATATTCATAGATGAATTTGATGCTACTAAGGATACCATCTTAAAGCGAATTATTGAAAAGGGGTTAGAAAACCGTGTGGATTATTTGAATCTCTTTAAGCAGGTTAATTCAGCTCTAAGAACAAGAGAATTCCCCAAGAAACTCCTAATTGACGCCGAGAAGCAGAAAGAATATAAACAGCAAAGTCCTCGTAATTTGAAGATAAAATCAAATAAAGAAATTATAGAGAAGTTTCATGAAGTCTTTGAGGATACGTACAGGAAGTTTAATATGCATTATAGCTATAAGACTATAGGAGATACCGAGAATAAAAAACGTAATTTTATTTTCAATGATTTGCAGTTTCACTCCATTTTCTCCGGGGACAATTCTTTCATAAATATAGAGAAAGATGATGTTGAGCGACAAAACTGGATAAGATTTTCTAAGTTAAAAACTAAGGAGAAGGATGGAAGTGTTATAGATCTCTTATCAAGTGTAAAAGGAAGCATAGTTTATTTTCAAAATGGCTGTGGCAGGATGGCGTATAACTATAAAAAGGTAGAAGATGAATACAGACGTC
>JAEZDX010000564.1 GCA_023417975.1 Bacillota bacterium | reverse complement strand
GTTATAGGTTGTCCTCCACATATCCTTCATCATCGGTTGAAAGCTCTCATACTGTGCAAAGTTTATAGACACTACATAATTCTGTTCAAAGCCCATCTCCACAGGGTGGTTAATTCGACGAAAAGTTTTTATTTTATTTTTGTAATCCAAACCTTCATAGTGTCCCTTACCAGGCATCTGTCCATCACAGCCCGGATACACATAGTCAATTGACAATCCATCAAGCTTCGTATCAATATCCTTACGTACTGCAAAGCCATAGTATAAATAATTCAGTGTCTTATTCTCAGGTCTGCTCATCCCAATAGCTCCAATACTAAACTTAGAATCCACATTGTTTTCGGATTGCATAATGTCCAAGGACCTCATAGTTACATCTGCTGCCGAACGAGAAATGGCTGCCGTTTCGCCTGAAGTAATATTTTGCATAGCAAACAAAGGTAATGCATAGCAGGTTTCCATACTCCAGAAATATTCACAATCCAAATCTTTACCGAAAGTATAGTCCGGCGCAAATTCATTTTGCTTATACCAAACTCCAGGAGCGAAGCAGTTATAGTCGTACACCTTATCCGATTCCGACATCACAAAGGAAATCTTGGTTGAAAAACCAAGGTCACTTCCTACCTTTAATACTTTCACATTTCTACTCATCTTAAAGCCTTCACTGGTTGTCTCATACACATCTGTAAAAGAAAATTCAGACCCTGATGGCACTGCTACAGTACCTTTCGCTATAATTTTATCTCCATATGTGCGAATCTCACTGTATGTATTATTATAAAACTCACTAACTGCAGTGACCGTCTTCACTGTTACAAATACCGGATACTTGTTAAAATATAGAATTCTATTATTTTTTTCAACTTCAACTCCGCCATGCTTAAAAATAAGCGTGTAAGCACCTGCCCTAAGGTTCATAAATAGCCTCCTTTATTTAACTGCTTATATACTTTTATTTCTTTTGTTACTTTCATTACTGTTTTTATTTACTATCTATAGCTGTATGAGTTTATGATTGAATTTATCGCTTTAGCTTATAATTAGGCTCACACCTGTTTAGTTATCTCACTTAATTTTTTTGAAAGGAACTTATTTTATTTCTATATTCACCTGGAGTGATATCACAATACTTCTTAAACACCTTTATAAATCGACCTGAACTTTCATAACCCACCATTTCTGCAATCTTTTCTAGTGAAAGTTCAGCATTTCCTTTGATAAAACACTTTGCTTTCATAATCCTATAGGAGTTTAAATAATTGATAAAGGAAGTACCAATTTCCTTTTTAAATAATGAGCTTGCATAATTTGGGTGTAATTTTACAGTTTCAGCCACATTATCAAGAGAAATATCTTTCATATAGTTTTTATTAATATACTCAAGCATCTTTGATACGCTTTCGGAATTTTTGTTTCCCATATCTTTTTTCATTAAATATTTCCAAACTTGAGCAATTATATTTCTCACTTGGTTTTTTAGTTCAACATCGTTAATAATCTCATTATTAACGTAGGGGTTCGCTCCAATTACATCATCAAAGGTCATGCCCAACCCTTCCAAATATATAGTGATATCTGAAATTATTATATAGTAGACGCTGTTTAAATAGATGGGACTTTTACTGTTAATAGAAAGCAGCTTCTCAACATGATTATTTAGCAAGACCAGCATATCTTCATTGCTTTTCGCTTCGAGAATTGCTGCTATATCACCATAATTTATCATAGAAAAAGCTTTCCTTATATTACTTTCTTCATGTACGGAGTTATCCCATGAATATTTGGAATAATGCAGCTTTCTTAATGCATCATTATAAAGAATGTGTATTGCTTCTATTTTGTCGGAAACCGTACTAATTCCTATGTTTGTCATACTTGTATTACTTTCCGACTGAATGCATGATAATTCTTTATATAGCTCATTATATAATTCTTTCCCACAGATTTTCTGTTCAAAATTAGTCAGAATTATTCGCTGATCTTTATGCTTAAACGAATAAATAAGATATTTGTTAAAAAAATATGGAAGCACTTTATCAAACCCGGTTGTGTCAATATCTGCATTAATTTGATCTGTTTGTATTACAAAAACCATAAACATGTTAAACGGAAAAATTTTATTAATTAAATTTTCATTTGCGAAAAAATCTTCATCTTTCACGTTATAAAACAAAATATCTTTTATTTTATTTAATTTTTCTTTTACTATTTTTTCTTTCTCTTGCTCAATATTTTTGGAAATTCTTTTTAAAAGTTCAACCAGTTCTGTCTTATCTATAGGTTTCAATATATAATCCAAGGCTTTATATTGCATAGCCTGCTTTGCATATTCAAAGTCTGCATAGCCTGACAGTATTATAAATCTACTGCATATTCCCGTTTTCAGGACTTTTTCTATAAGCTCCAACCCAGTCATTTCCGGCATACAAATATCAGTTATTATTAGGTCAGGAGTAAACGCTTTTAATTTATCAAGGGCATCTATCCCATCCACAGCCGTAGCTATTTCCATATACTCCCCAAACTCATTGATAATTATATTTTCAATGCCTGCTAAGATTAGCACCTCATCATCAACAATCATTATTTTCATTTTTAACATCTCCTCTATATTTATATAAATATAAAGTACAAGTAGTTCCCTCATTATGCTTGCTAGTCAAAGTAAGCCTGGAGTTTTTCCCATAATACGACTTTATCCTCTCACTGACACTATATACTCCAAAACCTGAACTTTCTGTTTGAAAATCTCTTAGTTCAATTTTATTATCCAAAACCTTCTGTACTTCCGACAGTACTTCCGGTAATATTCCATATCCATTGTCAAATATTGTAACATTAATATATTCCTTATCTTCTGTTACAGAAATATTAATAAGACCACCATTACGGCACTTGGAAATACCATGCACTATACTGTTC
>JAEZDX010000558.1 GCA_023417975.1 Bacillota bacterium | reverse complement strand
CCCTTGGACTGCCTTATATTAAGCGATGGCGATTATGAAATGCTTAAGGGTAAAACCGAAGAACATGAATTTAACGGCTTAGGAATAAATAATACTGATAATATAAAAGCGTTATATCAGGACTTTGAGGATATAACTGAAATTAAGGACACCCTATTTGTCAATAACGGTAAGGATTTATCTTCCTATAGTACCTTTGGTATAATTTACTTTCTCGGAGCCTTCCTAGCCCTTGTTTTCATAATAGCTACCGGGAGCATAATATACTTTAAACTTGTAAGTGAGGCTTATATAGACAAGGATAAGTTTAGAATTTTAAGGAGATTGGGCATGACGGATGAAGAAGCTTACAGAGCTGTATCAAAGCAAATAGGTATTTCATATTTACTGCCGCTTATAGTAGGCATAATTCATAGCTGCGTTGCTATGTCTGTACTCAGCGACCTTATGAATTACAATATAATAGTGCCGGCTATAATGAGCATAATAATATTTGCTGCTGTATACGGTATATATTTTATTGCTACTACAAGGAAGTATCTTAAAATGGTTATGTAAATTATCAGTATTTGGTTGTATAATATGTCTTAAGATGACATATTTAAGGAATTGGTGATTTATGCGAAGTATACTTATTGTAGAAGATGATAAAAAAATACGTGAGGAGCTTTCAAGTTTTCTTTCTAAAAACGGCTATGAATGCGAGGCGCCTGAGGAGTTTGAAAATATAATTGAGGATATACTTTCCAGGAAGACGGATTTGATACTTTTGGATATAAATCTGCCTATTTATGACGGCTATTATATATGCAGAGAAATAAGGAAGAAGTCTCAGATACCTATAATAGTAGTAACAAGCCGTGATACTGAGTTGGATGAGCTTATGGCTATGAATCTTGGAGCTGATGATTTTATTACTAAACCGTACAATACACATATACTCCTTGCACGTATTTCTTCTGTTTTGAGAAGAAGTTCTAAAGAAATTGTTTCTGACCGCGTGGACTGCGGTCAGTTTTCTATTAATCTTTCCAAGAGTGTCTTTGAATATAATGGACAGGAACATGAGCTTACTAAGAATGAGCTGAAAATACTGACCTTTCTCTATGAAAAGAGGGAAACTATAGTAAGCCGTGATGAGCTTATGACTCAGCTTTGGGACAGTGACATGTTTGTAGATGACAATACCCTTACGGTGAATATTAACAGGCTGCGGAAAAAGCTTGAGGAAGCCGGTCTGGAGCAGGTTATTGAAACAAAGCGTGGACGGGGGTATATGGTCAAATGAAGCTAATGGATTTTCTGAAGGAAAAGACAGCATATATAGTATTCATGTGTATCAGCGTTCTGCTATCATCGGCTACTATGCTGGCTTTAAACCCCGTAGGCGGATTGGCTCTCATAATGTTCCTGAGTACTTTTTATATAATGGGCGCAGTTATTCCGTTGGCGTTGGAATATATGAATAAAAGAGTGTTTTATAACAATCTTCTTCACATCTTTGATTCTCTTGACCGGAAAAATTTAATTGCAGAGATGATAAGTGTTCCTAGCTTTAAGGAAGGCATTATTTTATATGATATTATGAAAGCTTCCAATAAGGCTATGCTGGAGGAAATTAACAAATATAAGTTTATGCAGGAGGAATACCGTGAGTACCTTGAGCTTTGGGTTCACGAGATAAAAACACCTATAGCATCTTCAAGGCTTATAGCTCAAAATAACGACAGCGAATCAATGCAAAGTGTAACAGAGGAGCTTGAAAGAATTGAAGCCTTTGTTGAGCAGGTTTTATTTTATTCAAGAAGCAGCACTGTTGAGAAGGATTATATAATTAAGGAAGTTAATTTGAGGAGTATTTGCTTTGAAGCGTTAAAAAAGAATTCTAAGCTTTTTATTCAGAATAAAATTGGTGTAGATACGAATAGTTTGGATGTTATAGTATTCAGCGATGCAAAATGGCTAAGCTTTATTTTGAATCAAATACTTACAAATTGCGTTAAGTATTCTAAGGAAAAAGAAGCAAAGGTAAGCATAAGTGCAGAGCGTCAGGAGAATAGTATTATCCTTTCCATCAAAGATAACGGCATCGGTATTCAGGCGCAGGAACTGCCCAGAATTTTTGATAAGGGTTTTACAGGTACAAACGGGAGGAAGAATGAGCGATCTACCGGCATGGGACTTTACATCTGCAGGAAGCTGTGCCTAAAGCTGGGTCTTGGAATAAGTGCTGTGTCTCAGTACGGTAAAGGCACTACTATAACCATAATATTTCCTAAAAGCTCCATGACAGCTGTACGGTAAAATGTGATAGTAAAGCAAAGTAAGTATTAAAAATGCGGTTAAGGCGGGTTACCGCCTTTTTATGTTACAAAAATGTAAGTTTTCTGTAAGGCAATATTATGGTAGGAGCTTGCTTGCTATAATAAAATTAAACCATCAAGTTGATGGAGGTGTTCAAATGACAGAGATATTAAAAGTTACTAACGTTGAAAAATATTATGGAAACAAAAGCAATGTAACTAAGGCCATTGATAATATCAGTTTTACGGTAAGTGAAGGTGAGTATGTAGGCATAATGGGAGCATCAGGCAGTGGAAAGACTACGCTGCTTAACTGCATATCTACCATAGATACCGTTACTACCGGCCACATTCTTATAAGAAATAAGGATATTACTTCAATGAAAAGCAGGTCGCTGGCTCGTTTTAGAAGAGAAGAGCTTGGCTTTATATTTCAGGATTTCAATTTGCTGGATACATTGACGGCTTTTGAAAATATAATATT
>JAEZDX010000509.1 GCA_023417975.1 Bacillota bacterium | reverse complement strand
ACTTTACATCATGAACAAAAATCGAGCCCATCGGCATCTGAGGCCTGTCCTCCCACAATTCATCTATTAAATCTTTGTTAGTGCTTAATGAAATTTTGTTATTTACAAATACTTCTTCTATACTTTTAACCATATCGATAGAAAAAACATTTCCGTCAAGCCCAACAATGCTTCCTTCTATCAGAACACTATTCAGCCATTCCGTATAAGAAGGCACTCCAGGATCAACCATTCTGAACAATCTTATTCCAGAGTTCTCCAACTGTTTTTCGGCCTGAAGATAGTATCTGCCATCCGTCCACAAGCCTGCATCTTCTGCTGTTATAACGACTGTACCTGCTGATCCGGTAAATCCCGATATCCATTGTCTGCATTTCCAGTGCTCAGCTACATATTCACTTTGATGTGCATCAAAACTTGGAATTATGTATGCATCCATATTATACTTTTTCATTAAACTTCTTAACTTATAAACTCTATCCCTGATTTCCATGATTTATACCTCCATTTTTATATATTTTACTTCTTTAACCTCACGTTCATAAAGCCATATAGCCAGAAATATACTGGCAAAACCGGCTGTAAGCTTTGATATTATAAACGCTCCTAACATTTCAGGTGCTATTCCTGACACAAAGCCGAACTGTCCTCCGAAGACAAAAGCTCCACTGACTCCAAAGGCAGCACATATTACCTTTCCTTTATTATCCATTTCCTTATATGTACCGAATATTAGTAAATTACTTGCAAGGTTTCCAAGCATACCTGCTGCTGACACAGAATTAATTCCTATTCTTGTACCAGCTTTTTCGAGACTGTTCTTGAAAATACGGTTTATTAAAGCAAGCATAGGATATGCTCCACCTAAAATAAAAGCTATTTTCCCCACTATCACCAAAGATTCCGAAAGAGGAGCCATTCCGGAAATCAATGTTATTCCAAACATTGAATCTATACCTTGTAAAAGCAGTCCAAATATACTTAAGGCCATTATAAGCTTCCCAAATACATTAAAAATTTTAACTAATACATTGTGTATTTTAAACAAACCAAAAACTAAAACACCTGTAAAAATTAAAATAGGCAGCATATTCCACAATAAAATAGTTAAATTTACTTTTTCCCACAAACCACCTGCGAGGCAGCCTATGGGGATAGCACTAATACCAATCATAACTCCCTTGAAGAAAAACTTCTCATCCTCTTTGGACAACATTCCAAGTGCTACCGGTATTGAAAAACTGATGGTTGCACCTAAGGAAGAGGCTAAAATGATACCAGAAAACATACCCATTTCCTTACTTAACGCCAATTTAGCAGCCATTTGATATCCTCCCATGTCTACAGCTAAAACGGCTGAAGGTAAAACAGACGGGTCTAACGCCAACTTTCGGCACAAGGGAATGATTACTTGGCCTAAATACTCTGTAAATATAGGTGTTAAGGAATATATACCTATCATACCAAGGCCTAATGCGCCCATGGTTTTAATTCCTTCCTCAAATTTTTCACCAAGCCTTAAAGGTGCACCTAATATATAATCTATTCCACCGAGTACAAAAAAGGCCCCAATAACATATACTATGATTTTATCCATATTCATTATCTCCCAGAAAAACTATAACTGTTTATCAATATTATTATACATGTAATTTGGTGTGTTAACTGCCAGAAGCTTTACTTTTTTATTTGTATAATTGGCCCAGTTATGGGATATGTTTGATTCCATATGTACACTGTCACCCGGGTATACTTCATTTCTTTCACCATTAATATAAACTGTTAATATACCCTCAAGTACATAAACGAATTCTTCTCCCTCGTGCTTATAGGATAATATCTTTTCTTCTTTCCTTTGAGGAAGAATTTCAATGAGTCTCGGTACAAGCTGCTTATTTTCCAAGTTTGAACTAAGGCTGTACTTAATAAAACTACCTTCCTCAATATCAATTATCTCTTGTTCATAGCTTCTCAACACCTTATCTTTTCTTTTATGAGGATAATCAAAAAAGTGAGTTAAATGTACCTCTAAGACCCATGCTATTCTTTCCAGCGAATCTACAGCTATAGTTGTAAGTCCTCTTTCTAATTGGGATAAGAACCCTACAGATAATTCACATTTTTCACTTAGTTCCTTAAGCGTAATACCTTTTTCTGTTCTCAATTTTTTGATTTCCAACCCAATATTCACAATATCACCTCGCATTTCACCATTATGAATATTATATCACATTATTACAGTATATTCTATTTATAATTTAGATATTTTCATATTTATGAATTTTGTTGATGATAGGATACAAATCCCTATGAAATATATTCGAAAATTATCCAAATCCTTATTAAAAATATAGTTTATAATTTCAATTATGTTATACTAATGATGTGTGAATTAGACATAAGCAATTTAAATTACGAAAATAAAAAGTCTTTAAGAAGCTTTTCTAAGATTATAGTTTAATTGTAGATTCACGCAGTAATTAATACGAGGTGACAGTTATGAAGGAAAATAGAATTAAAAAGCTTTCGCTGCTAGCAGCCACTAAATTTTTAAGTTTATATGATGCTGAATACGAGAATAAAACGGGTAAATTAAAACATTGGACAATAGCCTCTCGAAAGAACTTAACAGTGCTGGAAGAGCAATATTTTAAAGGAAGAGAAGAAAAAATAGATGCTGTCATCATAGCAGCTTTACATATGAGCAGTCGGAAATTAGTATTAATAAGACAATTCCGAGTGCCTCTCAATGGTTTTGTTTATGAACTCCCCGCCGGACTTGTAGATGGTGATGAGAGTATGGAGACTTCTGTTAAGAGAGAACTTAAGGAAGAAACCGGCCTTGAGCTTACTCATATTAATTATGAAAGGACAAGGAAATCCGTGTATGCTTCAGCCGGTATGACCGACGAATCTGCAGCCATCGTGTTTTGCACCTGTGATGGCATAGTCTCCAAGAAATATCTGGAGGAAGATGAGGACATAGATACTATTCTATTATCTCAGCAGGAAGCTCGTGAGCTTTTAGGCACCGATGTGAAAATAGATATGAGAGCCTTTATCATGCTTCAAGCTTTTGTTGAATTAGGAGAAAAACTTTTTAAGTAAAGTAAAATATATGTCTATTGGGAGGCTATTCTTTATGTTTGGAAAGAATTCTCAGCTTGCATTTTACAAGACTATTGTTGAAAATATTAAAAACTTTAATTTAACTTCACTAAGTAACACTGATTTAACGGAAAGATCTAATAAACTAAGAGCTCAGGCACATTCAGATGGCGAAGTAGTTAAACTATTATCCGAGGGCTTCGCTCTAGTTAAAGAAGCAGTAAAAAGGACCCTTGGCTTTGATGTTTACGAAGTGCAGCTTTTGGCTGCCATGGCACTTCATAATAAAAAAATGATAGAGATGAAAACCGGTGAAGGGAAAACTCTCACGGCAGTTTTTCCGGCATATTTGAATTCATTGACCGGCAAAGGAGTACATGTACTTACTTTTAATGATTATCTTGCCAAAAGAGATGCTCTTTGGATGAAACCCATATATGAACTACTTGGCGTTACTGTTGGCTATGTTGAAGAAAAAATGAATAAGCAGCAGAAACAAGAGGCTTATTCCTGTGACATTACTTATGTTACTGCAAAAGAAGCCGGCTTTGATTTCTTAAGAGATTCCCTTTGCTATGATGCCGAGAAGCTGATTCATCGTCAATTCAATTTTGCCATAATTGATGAAGCTGACTCGATATTAATCGATGAAGCTCGTATTCCTTTAGTAATAGCTGTAAATACTGAAAAATCCGATTTTAACCTTCAAAGCGTGAGAAATGCTGTAACAGCTTTAAATCCTACCTGTGATTACGAAACGGATGAATATTCACAAAATGTAGTTTTAACTGAGTCGGGAATGGATCATATAGAAGCTCTGCTACGCTGCGGAAACTTATATGATGAAAAGAATTACTCGCTGTTGGCGCAAGTTAACTGTGCTCTTTATGCTGAAGTACTGCTTCATAAAGATATAGATTATATAGTAAGAAATGACAAAATTGAAATGGTAGATGAATTTACAGGCCGAGTAGCTGAAAACAGGCATTGGCCGGATGGGCTGCAGAGCGCACTGGAGTGTAAGGAAAATTTAGAGTTACAGTCACAGGGCCGTATTTTAACCCAAATAACTCTACAGCATTTTATAGCACTTTATGAGAACACTGCGGGTATGACCGGAACTGCCGTTGATTCCGCAGATGAGTTTTTTGATTTTTACGGTATGGAAGTTGTTGTTATACCGGCGAACCGTCCGTCTGCCAGTATTGATTATCCTGCATTTGTA
>JAEZDX010000470.1 GCA_023417975.1 Bacillota bacterium | reverse complement strand
GTATATCCCGGGATTCCTGATGTATCCAATATTAAAAAAGTTCTGGCATTGTTTTTATCTTTAAGTCTTATACCTATTCCTTCGGGAAAAGCTTCTTTCTCCGGAGTAACATTAATATCTGTTATCTTATAATCATTTTTATCTAATTCAACTTTAATACTATAGTTATCAAGTACAGATATAGGTTTGCCTGAAACAGCTCTAGCAACCTTGACCCTAAACATTCCGCTTCTTCCAACTTCATTTATCTCATCAGTTTTAGTTCCGAATATTTTTAGATCCGTGTTATATAGATTTACGCCTTTTTTTGAAACTTTTTCCGAAAGCAATTTCTTTGCGCTTTCTGTGTCCCCTGCTTTTAAATATCCCATATAGGTTTCTAATATATTAGTTGCAATATTTATATCAAAATTCTCCTTTCCTTCCTTCTTTTCCTCTGATTGCTTTTGTTGTTTGCATCCTGCAGTATTAATAATCAACATGAGTGAAATTATTGCAATCAAAAATTTCTTCAATATATACACCTCCTTAACTATATATAAAAAACTTTACTTTCGCTGATCCTACTCTTTTTATTTTTTCACAAAAGCTAAAAATAATTTATATTTTTTAGCTTTTACCTCTCTTTAAATAATTAATTAATATGTTTACTAATATATTTAATTAGGGAGAATTTTTGGGGAGGTTTTGTATTGAAAAATAATTTATTAAAAATTTTTCAAATTGCCGCAGTTTTTATTGGGACCATCGTTGGAGCAGGCCTTGCTTCAGGAAAAGAGATTACTCAATTCTTCACTTCTTATGGTTATAAAAGCTTTTTCGGAATACTTATTTGCGGTGCCATATACATTTTGATATGTTCTATGTTTGTAAAGTTATCCACAAAATACAATTTAAAATCTTACGATGAGCTTATAAAGTTAGTAAGTCCCGGCTTTCTCGGTGAAATTACAGATATATTCACCAGTTTTTTTCTTGTTAGCGGAGCTGCAATTATTTTAGCAGGCAGCGGTGCTCTTTTAAACCAATACTTTGGGCTTTCGAAATGGTTCGGCATAATTATAATGGCTCTTTTCGCATTATTCGTATTAATGAAGGATACCGATGGACTAATCGGTATAAATTCAATAATAGTACCGAGCCTCATTATAGTAATAGCAACTATATTCACCTTATATATACTATTTGCCAAAGATTACATAAGTATTAATCATCTAAAATCAATACCTTACAATAAAAATAACTGGTTCCTTTCAACTATATTATATTCCGGTTTTAATATACTCTGCTGTTCCGGAGTCCTTGTACCTTTAGCAAATGAGTTTAAGCGAAATCTAACATTAATCTGGGGGATTATATTAGGTTCCTTAGGATTAACCTTATTATGCGGAGCTATAAATCTTATGCTGATGCTCAATGTACCGTACATATACAGCTATGAAATTCCATTGCTATACATATCTCATCGTTTCGGCAATATTATTCAAATCATGCTCTTATGCATCATTTGGTTTGAAATGTTTTCAACAGTGGTTTCCGATGTTTACAGTGTAAGTAAAATGCTTCAAAACTTATCGGAAAGAAATAAAATAAAAATGAAATTCTGCAATACCAACAGCTTGTGGAACAATATTATTAGCAGACTAACCTATAAAAAATCAGTGCTTTTGATTCTATTTATTGCTATACCCATATCACAAATAGGTTTTTCAAATTTAATACGAGTTCTCTATCCTTCCTTCGGAGTAATAAGCATTATTTTCATTTTTCAGTGCAGCCTTTTCTATATAAAGGAAAAGACCTATAAATAGAAAATAGCCCTTTATTGTCTATATTGCTCAGCAATGCTATTGATGATAAAATAACTGAGGGTGATAAAATGATGAATTTACTTGAATGCTGTAATTTGTGTCCACGCAGATGTGGTGTTAATAGATTAAAAGGAGAATTAGGTTACTGCGGTGCAGCTTCCTCAGTAAAGGTTGCAAGAGCTGCTTTACATCATTGGGAAGAACCGTGCATTTCCGGTTCAGCCGGTTCAGGTACGGTGTTCTTTTCAAATTGCAATTTAAGATGTGTTTTTTGTCAGAATAATGATATAAGTCAATGCAGTGTAGGAAAGGAGATTTCTGTTGAGAGACTGGCGTATATATTCTTAGAGCTGCAGGATAACGGTGCTCTTAATATAAATCTGGTAACCCCTACTCATTATGTACCGCAAATAATAAATGCAATTGACATTTCAAAAGGTAAAGGTCTGAAGCTTCCTATTTTGTATAATTGCAGCGGATATGAAAATGTTGAAACTATTGAGCTCTTAAAGGGTTATATAGATGTGTATCTCCCTGACATGAAATATTTCAACAGCAAGTATTCTATGAAGTACTCAAATGCGCCGGACTATTTTCTACATGCTTCTGAAGCTGTAAAAGAAATGGTCAGTCAAGTTGGTCCAGCTGAATTTGATGAAAACGGCATTATTAAACGCGGTGTAATTATACGTCATATGATGTTGCCGGGACTGTTGTTTGATTCGAAAAAAATAGTTGATTTTATATACAGCACTTTCGGTGATGATGTTTTCATAAGCATAATGAATCAATACACGCCTATGCATAAAAGTCAAATGTATCCAGAAATAAATAAGCCTTTGAAGCCTGAGCATTATGATACTCTCATCGACTATGCACTAAAACTTGGAGTTAAAAACGGGTTTATTCAAGAAGACGGTACCTCTTCAAAGGTTTTTATTCCTCCCTTCAATTTTGAAGGTGTATAAAAATAAGCTTTAAATAAAAAAGTCGGACACATAATTGCCCGACTTTTTTATTTAAAGCTATATTCTATACTTTCCTAAGCCTGCTTTAAATTCTTCAGTTATCTTTTTAAATTGCTGTATATTTTCCATTAGTTTCCTTAATTCATTTGTGTAATTAGATACACTGGCACTTACCTCTTCTGATGAAGCTGAATTTTCTTCTGCAATTGCAGCTAAGGATTCTATGCTTTCATAAGTCAAGGTTATGGATTCTGCCTCTCTGTTAAGCTCGCTTATATTTTCAATCATTGATGCTGCTACGGATTTAATGGATTCATTAGCTTCGAAGTTTACGCTTCTCACACCTTCTAGGCTCTTAGTTTCACCTTGCAGTATGTCATATTGTGAATCGATACTTCCTATAAGCTCATTAATTTCCTCTATGAATATTACCAGGTTGGAGTTTATATCCTGAACAGCATTTTTAGATTGTTCAGCCAACTTTCTGATGGAATCGGCAACTACTGCAAAACCTCTTCCTTGCTCTCC
>JAEZDX010000465.1 GCA_023417975.1 Bacillota bacterium | reverse complement strand
ATTAATGGCAGCTTGATTTGGTAAATCCTCATCATCATTAAAATCGACAACACCGTCCCACATTTTTAACTCTTCGCATATGAATGATATTATATTACTTCTTAACTCTTTTTCATCTTTATTATTACTGAACAATATCTGCCTTGTATAGCTTCTGAAACAGGTGGATTTGGCGATACAATTTATTAAATATGCTTCGTCAGGAATATCCCCCGGTTCTAAATTATTCTCAATAAAGAACCGCGGCAATTTGCTCCTTTCACTTGGAGAAATCAATGTCTGAGATAATGCCAAACCAACATATGTCCATAACCCTCTTCTTCTCGCTATAAATTTACCAAATGTTTCTTTCTTATCATTGACACTCCATTGCTCCAGATCAATCCATAGTTCTTCCATCTTTTCAAAATCCTTTGGTCTTTTCGAATCCGTTACTCCATTTAGCAATTGATTAAATCTTGGATAGTAAGCAATATTCGAAAAGTCACCTTCTTGGTCTACAACAAGCACAAAGAATATCAGATAGGCTAAATATGGTGGATACTTAAATCTTTGAGACTCCCTCCATTTATAATACAAACTATATGCTGCCGTACAAATATCTTCTTTGAATGGCATAGCATGATGTCCTTTCTTAATAGCTTCAACAAAGTCTGCTAGCCCTACATTATCTCTCGCACCAATAGTATTTATGATATTTTCATCAACATACAAAATAACGTTTTTTCCATCCATTTCTTCATTGAAAAAATATCTAGCTAATAAGTAATTCCACTCTATGTACTCCATAGTATCCCCCCATTTATACCACTAAGAGATTTGCTAATTCTTATATTTCAATTTTATAAAATGCGCTGTCCGCTTTAGCGGACAATAAATTACTTATATATCTCAATTATTGAGTTAATTCTTTGTTTTACTTTTTCTCGTACATCATAAGGTTCTAATATCTCTGCACCATTTCCAAAAATAAAAATCCATGACAAGAATCCTTCACTGACTACTGCTTCAGTAATAATTGTGAATGTATTATCTTCTTTAATTATTGGTACATCCATTCCAAATCTATCTAATACAGCATTTATTAAATCACTTCTAAATCTTATCCTCAATTTTTCTATTTTCCCTGGAAAAGCACTATATATCTTTTTTGCATAATCAGCAGCATTAAAATAATTTTTATATGAACTAACAGTTGAAAAATCCCTTCTATCCTCGTTAATTACATCTACGTTACATATTCTATCAATTCTGTAGTGAGATAAGTTTTCATACTTACTATAATTACCGACCAAATAATAATCATCATCATACCATATCATTGCGTATGGACTAATGTTGTACTTTTTACCTCCACCACGCAAATATCTCTGCTTATCCAGATTATAATCATAATAATTAAAAGAAATTTTTTTATTGTTAATAATTGCTGTATGTATCTTATCAATATTATAGTAAATTTCTTCATTCAAACACTTAAGTCTATCATTAATAAATGTCTGCTCGTGTATTCTCTTATATAGATTCACACTGGTCAAATGCTCTAACTTTTCTATTAGTTCTTTAGACTTCTTCGGAGTTATAAATTTGGCTGATTGCACAGCGTCAACTAAGAGACGCAATTCAGGCAATTGAAAGTCTCTTTCTCCAATGTAATATCCATGAACTTTACTCCTTACCCGGCATACATCTATCCCATATTCTTGTAATATCTTCAAATCTTCATATATTGACTTTCTCTCAGCCTTAATACCTAACTTATCCAATTCAAAAATTATATTAGTAACAGATAGCCAATGCTCATCATCGCTCTTTTCCAGAAGGATTCTTAATATATATAATATTTTTAACTTATTTTTATAAGTAGACAAAATATTGCCCTCCTATACTATAATCTCTCGTAATCTCTAGACCTTAACTCATCTAGCTTTCGGATTCCTTTTTCATTGAAATTTCCCACTTTTTATTGTCAAAATCATTTGACAACACCATCGAAAAATGCTGCTTCGTGTCCATTATCTATAAGGCATATTTTTCAATTGGAAATGATTTTTCATGTTACTTACTGCCTATCAAAACTTTGTTATTGAAATGCTTCGTAGATATTATGCTATTTTAAATATTTTTAAAGTTTGTTACACTCACGGTGTTGGTATCTTTACATATTTTCAATCGCTTATGGGATTCAGATGCTAACAATCTTTATTCTCATCTACATCCTTTAAAAGTATCTGCTAAGAAGCCTAAAAATGTCTCATTAATCCGAAAAATCTGGCTCTTGCAGCCGGTGGCACTCACATAGTCACTTCCTCAAAAGAGCGAAAGTGCCAGGTCTGTGATTGTACTTCAAAAGGTGTTAATGATTGCATCTGCGTGCGCTAGATTTTTTTCGCAACCTGATTGTTATATTTACTTGGATTCCTCGAGAGACTACTTTTTCATGGTTATGACCTTTAATTGTAGATTTCTACACATTATTGGGAATTCCTGCTGTTTTATGTAATAAAAATGCAGAAATATTATCCTTTCTCCGGATTATATATTCCTGCATGGCTTTACTTTTTATTCAGTTAAGGGCAGTGTATTTCTAACCTTCACTCCCTATGCTTAAACAAATCCGAAACATGATATTTTTTCGTAAGTATTTCTTTAATTTTTCCTTTATAATCTTTTTTTACCTCACTATATGCTTGTGAATTACTCCCCGCATTATTGGTTTTACTTTCTGTTCCTGTATTTGCATTATCTAAATACATTTTCTCATCACCGACATTTTGATTCTGAAATGGGTTTGTATTATCTAGCTGCATATTATTTGAGCTCACTGGGTTTGCCGATTGATTGTTATATGTTTGCGGTTGCACTGATGTACTTAGTTTACTGTCTATACTCTCCAGTAATGTAACGATCCTGTTGATTTTGTAATACCAAAGAATTATTTCCCTGACTACAAAAAATAATATTATGCAGACACAAGCTGCCGTAAAACACCACATAAATACTGTTAGCCCATCCTCTTCAAAGAGCTTTGATAAAAGTTTTTCCATTTTTGCACCTTCCACTTCATCAGTAATTTTTCAAAACAATCTGTCTAAGACATTTCAACAGATGCTTTTTTTATTACCTCATCCAATAATGCCTTATACGATTCTGTTAGCTCTTCAAAATATTTTAGTTCTATCCCTTCCAGAATTCCTTCACTTTTACATCTAAACATATCGTAAAATTCATAGTTAGTAAAAAATATATACTTTTGCCTGGCTTGTATTTTCTCCATAAAATAACACTTTGAGAAAATGCCATCCAACTTGGCACTAGGTATATTACCTCCACTTGTCCTCCCACCGTGATGGCAGACATAAACAACTATACTTTTGTCCTTGGATACTCCTGTAAATTCTTTTAAAAGGTTGCTGCTTCCAATTCTCAACTTTTGTTTATATAATTTTGTTCCAAACTGTTCACCTAGTTTCTCCATTATATACTCTGTTACAATATTTAATGTAGACGTATCAGCCATTTATCATCTCTCCTTGTTTCTTTTCTTTCAACTACTATTGAATATTTATCGCTATCATCAATAAAGATATATTTCCACAAAACCTTACAATTTCCTTCCAACTACAACACAATAATGGAAATAAAAAAAGCTCTGAACTGACAATAAACGGCGCACAGGCGCACTCCCCATAAGATTCTTCGCAGGAATATAACAATATAACAAGTTAACAATATAACCATTTCCTTTTGCAGTTGCTTTAACAAAGCGTATTTGCTATCATATAATTTGTTACAAAAATATATGATAAAAAAGAGGGAAGAAAATGAGCGACCAAAATAAACCGGATGAGAAAGAGCCCAGACATCAGAGGCGTCCCCGATACAGCGGCACTCACCCTAAGAATTACAAGGAAAAATACAAGGAATTGAATCCTGAAAAATATGCTGATGATATTGCAAAGATTATACAGAAGGGCAATACTCCTGCAGGTATGCATATTTCTATTTGCGTTAAAGAAATATTGGAATTTCTGCAGATTAAGCCGGGTCAAACCGGTCTGGATGCCACATTGGGCTACGGCGGCCACACTTTAGAGATGCTTAAATGCCTGGATTCAAA
>JAEZDX010000376.1 GCA_023417975.1 Bacillota bacterium | reverse complement strand
CGGCACCCCCTGCGGCGTATTCAATGCCCTTAGGAAGCAAAAGAACAGCCAGCCCAACACCGAATATTACTCTTCCAACCTGTTCAATTATTTGAGACACTGCAGTAGGCGTCATATTCTGCATACCTTGAAAGAACCCTCTAAATACACTCATAATGGAAATAAATAATGGAGCTGCACCTATTCCCATCAGTGCATACATTGCCTTCTTGTCCCATTTGAAAAAATGTATTAAATATTCCGGAAATGCCAAAAATACAATTGAAAAACCCCCACCTAAGATAATCATTGTTAGTATTGCTTTATTTACTACCTCAATCATTGCTCCTTCATCATTAAAAGCATTTCGTTCCGATACCATTTTGGAAATTGCAACCGGAATTCCAGTCGCAATCCCGATAAAAAACATATATAAAGGATAAGACATCTGATAATAGCCTATACCCTCGTCACCAATCAACATAATAAGGGGCCACCTGAAAAATAGTCCTAAAAATCTTGCAAACACCCCCGCAGCACCTAAGATTACCGTCCCCTTAATCAATGACTGCTTTTTCATAATCATACCTCCAATAAATTCTAAAAGTTTAGTACTGTTTGAACTCACATCTTTAAATAAAAATTTAGAACTATAAAATATATTTATAGTTCTAAACAAATCACCGTCTAATTATTTCTATTTTTATAAAGCAGTCATTATTACTCATTAAAAAAATATTTATTAAACTGAATAACCTAGCCTTTTTATGGCTATAATTCAGATGGAGTAAAGGGTTCAACTAGATTAGTATGTTCTATTGTTCCATTTGCTTTCCTAAGAAGGCAGATGCAGTTTCGGCTAATTTCATTTCTAATTCTCCAAACTTTTCCCCATTTTGTTTGGACAGTATGATAACAGCCCCAATGGCATCTCCTTCTGCTATTATAGGAGAGATTACTGCAGTAGAATACTTTCCTTCAAATTCTTCATCTTTATATAGTGGTATTAACTTACTTCCACCTTCTCCTAGTGTAATAGACTTTCTTTCTTCCATCGCCTTTTCTAATTCATCGCTTACTCTCTTTTCTAAGTATTCTTTTTTAGGTGCACCGCTGGCAGATATAATTGCATCTTTATCCGCTATAAGCACTATATGTCCAATTGCCTGTTGCAATGACTCTGCATATTCCTTAGAAAAATCACTTAGTTCGCCAATAGGAGAGTATTTCTTTAATATTACCCCACCTTCCCTGTCAGTGAAAATTTCAAGCGGGTCTCCTTCACGTATCCTTAATGTTCTTCTAATTTCTTTCGGTATTACAACTCTACCAAGGTCATCTATCCTTCTTACTATACCTGTGGCTTTCATTAAATTACCCTCCTTTATTTAAATATCATATATTTTACTTGCAATTATATTATCTTTCTTAAAAAGAAATTTTATACACAAATAAAGGGTATTATTTGAATTATGCTTCTCCTAAATACAATATTTCCAACAATAAACAAAAAGGACAAATCATAAATCGATTTGTCCTTTTTTATATTAAAGCACGTTTTTCAATAGTTTAGCTACATCAATTTTATAGCCCTTTTCTTTCTTCCACTTATCCATGCTTTCACTATATTTTTTTGACTGATTTTGTGCAACAATTTCCGATTTGATACTGTCCTTAACACTATCAAGCGGTGTAACTTTTGCTTCCTTTTGCACCCCGGTAACTTTAATAATTTCCCAAGCTGTTCCAACCTTTACCGGCTGAGATACTTCACCATCAGCAAGCTTCTGTCCAGCTGCCAAAAAATCTTTATCTTTAGCAGTATTAGTATAATTCAAATATCCTAATGCTCCGCCGCTATCCTTAGTATCCTTATCTGTGCTGTCCTGTTTTGCCAAGTCCTCAAACTTAGCACCTTTATCTAACTGCGACTTTATATCCTTTGCCTTATCTTCCGTATCAACTACAATATGGAAGTAATTAGCTCCAGGCTGAGTAGTGTATTGTTCAATATTTGTATCATAATATTTTTTTATTTCATCATCCGTTGCTGTAGCATCTTTAGCTGTAAGTAATTTTACCCTTGTGGCTGCAGAGCTTTCCGGATCGTCCTTCAATTCTTCCCTTATGCTGTCCTTCCATGAATCCAGAGTTAAACCGTTTGCTGCAAGCGCCGCATCCAATTTTGCTTGATCATTTTCAAACTGAGTCTGCTTAATTAAGTCAACCTGCTTTTGAACTTCGCCTTCAATATCATTTTTATCCGGAACTTGCTTCATGTCCTGCGCAACCAAATAAAGAAGCTTTTTGTCAGCCAAACCCGTCAATACGCTTTCATATTGGCTTTTCAAACTGCTTATTGCTTGATCATTAGTCTTATAGTTCGGTCCATACTGACTAATTATAGCATCTATTGTTGATTTCATTTCTTTTTTAACATCGGCTACAACTATTTTTACATTGCCTACCTTACCGACAACAGTATTATCCTTACCCTCCTGGGTTTTCACTATACATCCGCCAGTGGATAATGTTAGCATTCCAATAGCAGCTATGCTCAATATTCTCTTGAATCTATTCACCTGTACTCCCCCACTCTTCTCTTAATAGTCTTTTATCATTATAAACATTTTTTTCAATTATTTCAATTGCTAATTTTTTCATTCTTATTATTGTCAATCATAAATTGCAGCATTTCCTTAAAAACAGCAAGTAATTCATCTTTTTTAGTTTCTGAGAGCTTATATGCTATTGTAGGACGTTCTCCCAATTTGAAAATAATTTTCTTACTATACTTCTTTAACAATGCTTTAACCATTTCATCTGTCAACCTGTCTCGGCTCTCGAAATAAAAATCGACTTCATTACCTCTTTCCTTGATTTCCAATATACCAAGTCTTTTCCCTAGGCTTCTTATATAGGCTATGCTCATTAAATTATATACAGATTGAGGAATATCCGAGAATCTGTCCTCCAACTCTTCCTTTACTTCCATTAAGTCATCAAAGCTGTCAATTGCCGCAATTTTCTTATATATCTCTATCTTCTGCATTTCATCCTGTATATAAGTACCTGGTATGTATGCATCAATTTTTATTTCTACTGTAGTTTCCACAGGTTCCTTATCTATTTCACCCTTAATAAGCTTTATAGTATCTTCAAGCATCCTGCAGTAAAGATCATAACCAACTACAGCCATATGCCCGTGCTGTGCAGATCCCATCATGTTACCGGCACCTCTTATTTCCAAATCCCTCATAGCTATTTTGAAACCTGACCCAAGCTCTGTGAATTCCTTAATGGCCTTTAGTCTTTTTTCAGCCACTTCGGAGAGTATCTTATCCTTTTTATATGTAAAATATGCATAGGCAATCCGGTTAGATCTTCCCACACGTCCTCTGAGCTGATATAACTGAGAAAGTCCCATTCTGTCTGCATCATAAATTATCATTGTATTTACATTTTGAATATCGATCCCGGTCTCAATTATTGTAGTTGCAACAAGAACATTATAATCGTTATTCATAAATTCCTTCATGACCTTTTCAAGTTCCCTTTCAGTCATTTGTCCGTGTGCAACAGCCACCCTTGCTTCAGGTATTAAATTGGTTATATAACCCGCCATCTGGCTGATATCCTCTACTCTGTTATAAACAAAGAATACCTGTCCGCCTCTTGCTATTTCTCTTAGTATTGCATCTCTTATTAGCTGTTCGTTATATTCTACAACGTAAGTCTGAATAGGATATCTTTCTTCAGGAGGAGTCTCTATTACACTTATATCTCTAACCCCTGTAAGCGACATATGCAAAGTTCTTGGGATTGGTGTGGCGGTTAATGTCAAAACATCTATATTCTTTTTGTAATTTTTTATTTTTTCCTTGTGGGTAACTCCAAAACGCTGTTCTTCATCTACAATAAGCAGTCCAAGATCTTTGAATTGAACATCCTTTTGAAGTATTCTGAGAGTACCGACTAAAATATCAACATTTCCTTCTTTTATTGCTTTCAAAGTATCCTTCACCTGGGCGGAAGTTCTAAATCTGCTTATCATGTCTACACTAACAGGAAAATCAGAGAATCTTTTCAACATGTTATTATAATGCTGCTCAGCAAGAATTGTAG
>JAEZDX010000374.1 GCA_023417975.1 Bacillota bacterium | reverse complement strand
GAACAGTGGACATTCATGTTCAAAGGCTCAGAGACAAGCTTAGCTTGAAGGATTATATTAAAACTGTATTTAAAGTTGGCTATAGATTGGAAGATTAGTTCTCCCAGTGAAGTGTTAATGTGGTGCTTCTGCTGCAACAAAGTATAAAAAGTCATGGCTTCCCCTAGAGGTAATTCATGACTTTTTTATTTATTCTATAATTATAGATAATCAACTTCATTTCATCAGTGACAGATATCTATATAATTTACTTTCTTTCCAGTATGTTTATAAATGATTGTCCGTTTTCCAGACCACTCACATTAAAATAATCTACCACAGACGCTCCTACATCTGACAGTGTAGTTCTGTGTCCAACGTACACTCCTTCAGTTCCTCTCTTATATATTAATAATGGTACATTCTCTCTGGTGTGATGGCTGTGTCCTATAGTAGGATCATTGCCGTGGTCTGCCATTATGAGAAGAATGTCTTCCTTCTGAAGTTTGTCCATTATATATCCTATATATTTATCAGCTATTTTCAGCTTTTCAGCATATCTTTCCACATTCTCTCCATGCCCGGCCAAGTCAGTCTCCTGCACATTAGTACATATAAACCCTTGCTGCATTTCCTGAACTTCTTTTAAAGTGAGCTTCATTACCGCTTCCGTATCCACACAGGAAATGCTTTTTCCGTGTGGGTTGTCTACAATGTCAGCTACTTTGCCAAGTAAGGTCACAGGTACCCCATGCTTTCCAAGCACAGTAGGAGCTTGCACTTCAGGGTTCACTCCGTATCCTAAATGCAGTACTTGATAGCCTTCATTATACACTCCCGATTTTGGAGCATTAATACCTACAAATTTTCCTTCTTTTTCTTCTGCTGCACTTAATATTTGCTCAATGCTTACCCCTTTGCCTCCGAAAGGTATTACTCTTGATACTTTTACAGACCTTCTTACTACTTTTCCTATCTTCAGTACTTCAGAGTACGGAATTAAATCAAGAGCAGCAGTAAGATTATATATCTGTCCCGGATCAGCTTCTATATTGTCTGCTACTGTAACAACTCCGTTAACCAAAAGGTACTTAAGTTTATTGCCTCTATATTCAACCTTATAACCTTCTTTCTTAAGAGCTTCACACACTTCATCAATACATTGTTGAAATGGCTGAAACAAAGGTTTACTAGGTTTTGTACCCATGATTTCCTGATGCCCGTTGAAAGTATCTGCCCCAAAGTGAGCCAAGGAAGAGCTCCCGTAGTTAGCTTTTTTACTTTTCTTCATGAATTCTGTTTCCATGCCTAATACATTCATTAATCCCAAGCGTTCGAGATTGGGAAGCCTTAGCCCCGGCTGCCTTTCAAATATATGCTTACTTGTATTTGCTCCCAAGTCCTGAGGTCTTACTTTTTCAACATCCTGCATAGCACCTACACCGTAACCATCCAATACAATAACTATAAATTTCCCCATAATGAATTCATCTCCTTCTACAGCTTTTTACCAAGGCTGCTGTAAATTCCCACAATCTCAGGATTTCCCGTTTGTATACCCTTAACTACGGCTACTTCGCTTCTAGTCACAAATATTTGTGTTCTAAAAGCCATTATTACAGTTTGTCCTACCTCAGCATTGCCCTCCAAAGACATGTAATAATCTATACTATCGCTGTCCGGCATCATTACGTTCATTATTCTTGAGGAACTTAATGTGTTTCCTACAAGCGCAGCTTTCATATTTGATCGTCTATAATGTCCGCCTCCGTAGCAATATGAATTTTCTCCAAGATTATGTGAAATTTCACTTACATATACTATTGCAGGAATCTCAACTTCATCCTTTACCACATGCAGCGGTGTCGTACCTAAAAGTCCATGGCCCGGTTCACCATGTGTACCACCTGCTTCTGAAATTGTCTTAATACTATTTGTACAAGTAGCTGATGGGGTATTTATCTGCTTTAATTTTATAGAATAAGTACTTTCCAAAAGTTCCTTAGCCTTTAGTACGGTTTTTAAATTATTAGTTGGCTTAATTTGTTTACTTTCATCATCATAAAGAAAACATGGAAATGAGGTTACTCCATACAGAGTTATATTATTAAGCTTTATAAGCTGTCCGGCCTTCTCCACTAATTCATTTATATAAAAGCCTCCATACTGTGCAGGATAAAGAGTATCATCCTTATCTATAACTCTCAAAATTATATTTTGATTTATCCCAAGCTTTTCTGCCGCATCAGAAATCTCCATAGCTTTTTCCAAGGAATATACAGTAATCACCTCAGGTCTGCTCATCAATAGCTTTTCAACCATCCTTGACGGGATTTGAACCAAATGCCCTATATGTCCAAGTTTAATATCATTATCAGCAAGAGTCTCGGCTTCATTATAATCTACTGCAACCGCACCTTTATAGCCTAATTTCAATAGCTCTTTGCAAATATATGGATTACGTCCCAACTGTTTGCTCATAAAGTACAGTTCTACACCGCAGCGATCCGCCTCCTCTTTCATCTTTTTCGCATTAAATAGGATTGCATCCAAATCCAATATATAAGTATCAGGCTTAATCTGACCATTCTGCTGCAGAGTGAAGGCTGCTTCAATCAATTTTGCATTTCTTCTCAAAGTCGTCTCTAAAAACATTGCCTTCCCTCCTTTATTCCATATGTTCCAATGCACTCTTTAAAATCCTCATAATAGTATCTGCACCAGCTCTCATGGGATTTATCCTTATCATTCTCTCTTCAATACTACTGTCTGAGGCTCTAAAAGTACCTGAAACCCTGTAAAACATAGGTACTATTTCATATTTGGACTCAGCACCTACCGGATTAGGAGCA
>JAEZDX010000309.1 GCA_023417975.1 Bacillota bacterium | reverse complement strand
ATGTAAGGATGGGTATATCCCTAGCTATTGTACTGCATGCTATCGCCAGGGAAGAACAGGTGAGAGATTTATGAGCCTTGCAAAAACAGGTAATATACATAACGTCTGTCTTCCTAATGCAATTATGACCTTTAAAGAATTTTTGCTTGATTATGCTGATGAGGAATTAAAAGCAATTGGAGAAAAGACTATAGAACATAATTTTGTAAACATAGAATCCGACAAAATTAAAGAAGAGACGAGAAAAAGATTGGAAAGAATTAGCGCCGGTGAAAGAGATCTTTATTTCTAATTGGAGAATAATTAAGGAAAGTACTAGCGATTTCCTTGATTACATTTTTGTGGTATTACCGAATCTTCAGTAGAGTATGAGCTGAAAAAGGAGGGCCTTATTTTTTGTTAAAAGTATTAAGCATGCATATGCTAGTTGTTTTGTAATATCATACATAAATGACACATTGATTATATTTACAATGTGTCATTTATTATGATTGCTTAGATTGCAGCTAAGACACTATGGATGAAACCTTTCTTCAACATTAACAATGATTCCATTTTCAATATAAATATTACAAAGATCATTATATACATAAGATTTGCTATTAACTTGTGTTTTAAATTCATTATAAGTTGAAGATTTTCTCATGGTAAATGGAATTGAATTATAGCCAACTAGTATAAAATCCGCTTTATTCGATATTTCGAAAGTCTCAATTTTATTGTCAGGATTTCTAAAATAACCGTCACTATTAGGAGGAAGAACGTATTCACCATCTACAAACCAAGCGTATCCGTCCTTTTTTGCTTCTTCTATAGCTTGATTTCCTTCAAAAAATTCAACCGTATCAAATTCTAAAAATTTCTTATCATTACTTTCATACACCTTTTTCACATAACCAATTTTCTTTTCCTTAACAATCTTTTTTACAGTCAAAACTAATTCAACAGGTCTTTCATACTTTTCAGAGGTTCCTTTAAAATTATAAGTCCCGTCATTATTCGTATCCACTGAAGAGGTATTCCACTTAACAGTATCTAAAGTATCCACATTATTGATTTTTAAGGTTACATTAGTTGGTAAGGTAAATGGTGCTTTTTCATACACTGAATCTTGTAACATAGTTATTTCAAAGCTACTCTTCAAATCTTTTAGTATTGTTTCCATATTATCCGTATCCACCTTATTAATTATAGCCAACTTGATAATGTAAAGAGCATCGTCTAGTCTACTTGCATTCAAATAGTTATCTTTAATTTTCAAATAGGTGTTTTTATTTCCTGTATCTATGGATATGGCTTTTTCATAAGCTTTTTTAGCGTCGTCATACTTGTCTTCTGACAAGTATTTACTTCCATCATTGATTCTTTCATTGATTTCATTTTCTTCAGCTTTTACTTGCTCGCTCACATTTTCTGCCACGGTAATTTCTTTGTCTCTTTCTCCGCAAGCTGAAAATATCAAAATACATAAAAATAAAGAAAGACAAATTAAAATAATTTTTTTAGTTTGTAAACCTCTCATATAATTCCCTCCCTCTTGTATTACATTTCAATAATACCACGAGAGTTTTACCGAAATTCGCTAATTTGTTACCAAATTGTTGCCGTAAGAAGGAATTTTTATTTTTGTTTTAATTATGTTTCCATTTTCTAAGGTTATCTCTCCATCATGCTCTTTTACTATTAAGCTACAAATGTATAAGCCAAGACCTCTGCTGTATTTATCTATACCATTTATACTTTTTACAAAGGGTTCAAAGATATTATCAAATATTTCATTTGGAATAGGTTTGGCTTTGTTTTTCAATTCAATAATGTAATAATCTTTTGAAGTATATGCCCTAATAGAAATAATTTCTCCGGAGAGGCTGTATTTTATGGCGTTATCAATTATATTAATCACTACTTCTCTTATTCTATCAGGTTGTCCCCAAATGCTGCCCGCATTTATATATCTGTCAATTTCAAGTAAATACTTTTTTGCCTTTATATCCATATCATCGCATATTTCATTAAGGAGTTTCTTCATGTTAATAGGCCTTTTTTCTTCCTCTACAGAGGAGATTCCTTTAGAGACGCTTATTAGTTCTAGAACAAGCTTGTGAAGGCGTTCACTTTCCAAATATATTCTTTCATAAGCTCTTTTTTTAAAGTCTTCATCTTCTACTATTTCTTCCAATAAAATTTCTGCATAGCCTGAAATTGCTGTAAGCGGAGTTTTTAGCTCATGAGTTACATTATTAAAAAAGCTTCTCCTTCCTTTTTCAAGTTTTTCAACTTTTTCTTTTTCAAGTTTGATTGTGTGAAACTGTTCATTAATCTTATCTTTCATGTTTATTAATTCTTTTGATAATATTCCGATTTCATCTTTGCTTTTTGCTTTTAACTGAATATTATAATCTCCTTCACCAACTTGTCTCACAGCCTTTGTGAGTAGAGTTATAGGTTTTGTTATTTTTGAAGTTATTAAATAAGTAAGTGAAAAAATTGCAAAGAACACTGCAGACTCTATTAAAGTAATATTGTTAATTGTTTTTCTATAAATTTCGTATGCTGATGTAAAACTCTTGTTTATTACTATAATTCCAAGATAACTACTGTTAATATATACTGGAAAAGATAAGATACCATTAATAGTGCTATTACCATACTTTATATCTACAACAGCTTTTCCGCTTAGGGCATTTTTAGTGTTTTTATTTATTATCTCTTGAAAATCATTACTTCCTTCATTATGAATAGGATTTCTATTCATATCCATAATTTCGCAATCACATTCAAAGTTTATAGAAATATATTTTGCAATATAAATAGCATCGTTATTGAATGTGTTCTCATCAGATATTGAATTATTTAATACCAACCTGTACTTTACGTATTCACGCGAGCTTTTCATTATTTCTTCAAGAGATATACTTATGTTATTTTCTAAATTAGATAAAAGTACTTCTCTGATTAGAAAATTTAATATAATTGAGAAACCTATCAGTATCGAAGTTAATCCTAATATAAGTTTTCCTTTTATTTTCATAAATTACCTCATAATGTATCCCACACCATGGACAGTTTCGATAATTGAATTAGTAGCATCATTGTCTAATTTGCTTCTTAGCCTTCTTACATGAACATCTACGGTGCGTATGTCTCCATCATAATCTATTCCCCAAACTTGATCTAATAGTTCCTCTCTTGAAAATACAATATTTTTATTCTTAATAAAAAACTCTAAAAGATCATATTCCTGAGGTTTCAGTCTTACTTCCTTTTCATCCTTTAAAACAGTACGGCTTTTCAAGTTAAGTTTTATGGATTTATTCAACTCTATATACTCGACTTCTGTTAAAGATTTATATTTTTCTACTCTCCTAACAGCAACTTTTACTCTAGTCAATACTTCTTTTATGTGAAATGGCTTGGTTATATAATCATCTGCTCCAAGTTCTAAGCCAAGGAGTTTATCTACTATATCATTTCTTGCTGTTAGTATTATTATTGGTATCGAGTATCTAGAGTTAATAAATTTGCAAAGTTCAAAACCGAATTCGTCTGGAAGGTTAATATCAAGTAGAATTAAATTTGGGTTAAATTTTTCAAGAACAGATTTAGCTTCAGCTGATGAAAAAGCACTGCGTACATCGAACCCTTCCGCTCTTAGTGCTGATGTTAAAATATCGTTTATTGATATTTCATCTTCCACAACTATAACCTTTGAATTCATTTCAATCCCACCTATATCATAAATTGGCTAATAATAACATGTTATAATACATTATATATCAAATATCATATATGTAAATATAGTTAGGCAAATTCATGATCTATGTATAATATCAAAAATTATGATAAAACATATATAATTGCGAATTAGAAATGGAAAAGTTCGAGATTATTAAACTAATAATTATGCTCGAACATACATTTATAAACACTAATTTGGTTAATGCCAAAAGTCATTTATTAATTGATATGGATCTGAACATGTCATAGCTTCACTCATAATGCAGGCACCGACAGCGCCTGCTTGTATAACAGCTTCAATTTTGTCTTTGCTGATACCGCCTATAGCATAAACAGGAATTTTGACGTTATCACATATAGCTTTAAGAAAGTTAAGCCCCCTTGGAGGTACATTTCTTTTACAATCCGTAGAAAAAATATGACCTGCAACTAAATAAGTAGCTCCAAGTTTTTCTGCTTCCTTGGCTTCTAATAGTGAATGGACAGATGCTCCTATATACTGAATCCTGTCTATTTCATT
>JAEZDX010000298.1 GCA_023417975.1 Bacillota bacterium | reverse complement strand
ATGAAAAGGAGAGTGAATATCTGCAATTACCCAATCTGCGAAGTCAACTGCAAGCTTATCATTAGGCTTATTTATGTCTAAACCGGCCATATCTGCATATTTTTTCAATTTTTCAGCATCTCTTATTTTTAAGCCGCTATCGGGATGTTCACCGGCAGCTTTTAATGTTCTTGCAGCTTGGTGGCAGTGAAATATGTTGGCAGAAGTACCTATGGTAACATGTCTATATACAAAATTTCTTGCTACCATTGTATGAGCATCTACTCCACAGGTGCCTCTAGGTACCTTTTCGCTTATTCTGCAAGGGCCGTTGGCACACAATTGACAAGATAAGCCTTCTATACAAAATTTGCATTGAATAGGCTGCTGTTGACTAAAACGGTCAAACACATTAGTCATACCTGCGTTGTGGACCACCTGGTACATTTCTCGCATGGCAGGGTCAATTATAACATTCATAGGGTAACCTTCTTTGGATTGATCACCCTTGCTTATATGCTCTCTCTGCCATTTATGTACTTCTTCCATAGACGGAGACTTATGGATTCCGGCATAATCAATTTTTATTCTGTTATGTATATCTTGATGGGTGTCCGGATGGTTTGAATGTTCGTTTGTTAGCTTTGAACCGAAAGTTGCTTTGTCACCGCTCATTCGCTCTGCTGCTCTCTCGTAAGATTTTTCAATTTCGTTGTCAGACATTTCTTTACCTCCCGCATAGTAATTAATAAATTTCATCATTAGAATGTGTTGGAATATGCTAGAATATTCAGTAAATGAAGAACTCATTAATAAGTATTATACTTATGGGAAGTAGCAAAGAGAAATTACATGCAATATTTGTAGGCAAATCTTTACTTTGGTTAAGGTTTGTTTTATTATTTAATGAAGGATAGCAGTGATTTTGCTGACTACAAACTTATTATACGAGGAGAGATACAAATGTTAGGATTTGATATGCCACTGGAAAAATTAAAGCAATACAAAGGAATAAACCCATGTCCATCAGATTTTGACGAGTTTTGGGACAAAGGGTTGGAGGAAATGAGAGCGGTTGATCCACAACTTGAATTAATCCCTGCCAGCTTTAAAGTAAATTCTGCTGACTGTTTTCATCTTTACTTTACAGGTGTAGGTGGAGCAAGGGTGCATGCAAAATATATTCGTCCTAAAAATATGGAAGGAAAGCATGCTGCTATACTGCAATTTCACGGATATACTTCAAATAGCGGAGACTGGAATGATAAGCTTCAATACGCAGCTCAAGGATTTTCTGTGTTTTTTCTTGACTGCAGAGGACAAGGAGGACTTTCAGAAGATGTTGGCGGAGTAAAAGGAACTACAATGAATGGACATATTATTAGAGGATTGGATGGTGCACCTGAGGATTTATTATTTAGGCAGATTTTTCTTGATACTGCGCAGCTTGCACGTATTGCAATGTCAATGCCGGAAGTAGATGAAAATAGAGTTTGTGCCATGGGAGGCTCACAGGGAGGCGCACTGACACTTGCTTGTGCATCACTGGAACCGAGAATTAAAAGGCTTGCACCGGTGCATCCGTTTTTATCAGATTACAAGAGAGTTTGGGAAATGGAATTAGCTAAAGATGCCTACCAGGAATTAACTACATACTTCAGACAATTTGACCCACTGCATGAAAGAGAAGATGAGATTTTTACAAAGCTAGGTTATATAGATATTCAAAATCTTGTCAAAAGAATAAAAGGTGAAGTGCTTATGGCCACCGGTTTAACAGATACAATTTGTCCACCTTCATCTCAATTTGCTGCATACAACAAAATAGAAGCTCCGAAGAATATTGTGCTGTATCCGGACTTTGGGCATGAATTCCTCCCTGGTTTTAATGACAGAGCACTACAGTTCTTTATGGAGGTTTAGTTTTTAGCTATATCATTACATTTTATTTTAATTGAAAAAAGTATAAAAAAATGAAGCCTCTATGGGGCTTCTTTAATTTCAACAGCAGACTATTTAAAATAAGGGGGAACTTATTTCATAACATTGCCAAAGCATTCTGCTGCACATGTAACCTATATAATTATTATACCAGCATCTTATGAATAGAATATTAAGAACTGTTACTTAACTGTAAACATATTGTTAATGTTGTGAAAATACTTGTGTAAATGTCAAACTAAAGAAATTTGTGTTAATACTGTTTACATAAAAATTCATTAATGGTAACAAATACAGCAATAAACATTGTAAATGATTTCAATAAATAATGGTTTTAAATATATTTGCTAATATAAAACATAATAAAAAGTTTTATATTATACTTACTAAAAATATGCAATATTTAAGGAATATTACGATGAAGGACTGTAAAGAAGGTTTCCTTTCTATAAACTGAAATTTCAATAGTAGTCATGTAAAGCAATGAAACTGATAATGAATTTAGCAAACAAAATATGAAACAACGCAAAGATAAGTGTTTGCTGTAACTATAAAAATGTAAAAATATATGTAACAAGATCGGCCGCTTATTGGAATGGTATAGTACTACTTAAAAATTATACTAAAAAGAAGAATTTAAATATAAGCTTGCAATTATTAATAACTCGTAAGCAGAGAATTATGAAGAAGTGGGTAAACTTTTTCATAATTCTCTGTTTTTTTGTATTGTTGTAATAGTAAAGGTGATTTATACAAATAATAGCTTATATAAATTGATAATTGCAGGTGATTAGTATGAGTAAAATGGGGAATGATTTGAAAAATATTTTATATAAATTTTCATATAAAGAACATGAGAAGAAGTGGCAATTTTATATACCTGAAGCAACTGCCGAAGAGGATAAAGAAAGCGGAAAAGAGCAGAATGCAAATGAACAGCAAAATGCTACACCGCAGAACACATCGCAACAAACACAAAGTAATAATTCCGGGAATAATGCTGATGTAATTTCTTCAAGCATAGCTGCAAATTTGGAGTATATGAAAAAGAGTTTTAACTACCCTCTAAATAAAGATATTAAAATAAGAGAATTCAAAATATCGGACAGAATAAGAGCTTTTATTATATATATAGACGGTATGGTTGATAGAAATATAGTTAATAGAGATATATTAAGGCCGTTGCTGCAGAATCGATCCATGAGCAGTGAAGATGAAGAGTGCAGTCTCGAATATATTCTTAATAGTGTTGTACAGACAAATGAAGCTGAAAAAATCACCAGTTTACAGGAGGCTGTATTTAGAGTGCTCATGGGTGATACAGGCATATATATTGATAATTGCAGTTATTATATTTTTTGTGAAACAAAAGGTTATGAAAAGAGAAATGTGGATAAACCACAGCTGGAATCTATTATAATCGGATCGCAAGAAGCATTCAACGAAAATGTAAGAACCAATACCGTTCTTATAAGAAGGATAATAAAAAATAATAATCTTGTGACAGAATATATAAGAATAGGCGAAAGAAGCAATAAACTTTGCGCAATAATGTATATTAAAGATTTGGCAAATACAGCTTTAGTTAACGAAGTAAAAAGAAGAATAAATAGTATTAGCACGGATTTTATTCTGGGGAACGGAATGTTGGAACAGTTTATAGAAAGTGAAAAGTGGTCACTTCTGCCAACTACACTCAATACAGAAAGACCGGACAGAGCCGCTGCAAATCTGGTTGAAGGGAGAGTTGCTATTATTTGCGACGGGGAACCCTTTGCAATGATTGTGCCTGTTACTATAACCGAAATTCTCCATACACCGGAAGACATGAGCGGCAGAGTGCTTTACGGCAGTTTTTTGAGATTTATAAGAATATTTGCACTGATAGTAGCTGCCTTCCTACCTGGAATGTACATAGCAATAACTAATTTTCATCAAGAGATGATTCCTACCGAATTGCTCATAGCTATAGGAAGTGCAAGAGAAAATGTACCCATACCTACAATTTTGGAAGTATTGCTTATGGAAATGTCCTTTGAACTAATAAGGGAAGCAGGAGTACGAGTGCCTGGTACCCTAGGTTCAACAATTGGAATAATCGGAGCTCTTATTTTGGGGCAGGCTGCAGTACAGGCCAGTTTAATAAGCCCTATATTGATTATCGTAGTAGCTGTTACAGGTTTAGGAAACTTTGCTATACCGAATATATCTTTTGCCTTCGGACTGAGAATAGCAAGAATACTTTTCATATTTGCCGGAGCGATTTTAGGGTTTTACGGTATCTCTCTTTTGCTTGTAACCTATACTATACTTATAGTGGATATGAAATCCTTTGGCGTACCTTATCTTACTTTAATTGCTCCAAAAGTAAGGAAAAGTAAGGATGTTTTTAGAAGAAAAGCAGTTTGGAAGCAGGAGTTTCGCCCGGATTATTTAAATCCTCAGGATGTAAGAAGACAACCGGATATTTCCAGAAAGTGGACTGTTGAAAAGCCTGAATACAGTCATGAGAGGGGAGACAGCGATGAATGAAGGAGGAAAGTTCAGTACATATGAAGGTATATTATTTACCACCATAATAATAGTATCTAAAATATTCTATACTAGTACACCAATAGTTGTTAAACAGCTTGGAACAGCGGCATGGTACGGAACTTTAATCTCCTGTTTTGCCACTTTAATATTCTTTTTACTAATTTATATGTTAATGAATAGATTTCCGGGTAAAAATATAGTAAAAGTTTTTGAAGGGGTACTAGGAAAATTTCTAGGAAAAGCATGTGGTATTAGTCTATCAGCCTACATACTTTATTATGCATCCGGAAGCTTAAGAGAATTTTTAGAGATGATAAAGGTATATAATCTACCGGATACACCTCCTAGCATAATTCTCATATCCTTTCTTGCAGTCATTTTGTTGATGTGTTACAAAGGCATTGAAAGTATTGTAAGAATTTCATGCATCAATTTTTACCCTATAATGCTTGGACTGTTTATTATTCTTGTGCTGGCTTATCCATACTATGAACTGGGATTCTTAAAACCCTATTTAGGTTATGGAATAAAAAAGACGCTTACAGTAGGTGTACTTAGAAGCTCAGCTTACGAAGAAGTTACGATACTGCCGATTATTATAGCATCCATACATAATATGAAGGATTTTAAAAAAATCGGTGTTGTTAGTATTATACTTTCCGGAATTGTTTTCGGTATAGCCTTCTTATGTTATTTGATGGCGTTTCAATATACTATGGGTAGGGAAAATCTATCCGGCATATTTCAAATATCAAGAATAATTTATTTTAACAGATACATACAAAGAATTGAATCCGTATTTCTCTTTGCTTGGGTGATATCATCCTTATTAACAACTGCTACTGCATTATATGCTTCTATAAGAGTTTACTGCCAAACCTTTGAAATAGAAGAGTATAGACCAATGCTGCTTCCCTTCGGATTTGTATTATATGTAGTATCACTTATGCCAAAAAATATATCACAATTGATTGAGATAAAGCTGAAATTCATAAGACAGTACAGTATTATTATTACCTATGGAATTCCGATTTTAGTGTTGATTATTGCTTTGATTTTTAGAAAAGGTGGGAAGACTAACAATGAATAAAAAATACTGTTCAATAATAACTCTTTTTACAGCTTTATCTTTAATTATATCCGGCTGCAGAGATTCTTCAGAAGTTGACGATAACGTATATGCAGTATCAATCGGTCTTGATATAGGAATTAATAACAAAGTAATTGTGACAGTTCAATATCCGGTATATATAAAAGGAAGCGGCGGCGAAAATGGAGTGGAAAGTGGTGTTGGAGGGAATAGTAATGTTCATTCAGTGGAGGCTCCCGCTCTTCTTGAAGCTATAGACTTAATGAATATGGCTATTTCAAGGCGTGTCCAGTTAACACATACAAAAATGCTTGTAATTTCAGAAGATTTGGCAAAACAAGGTATTGGAGCTTTTTTGGCTCCATTGGCAAGATATAGAGGCTCTAGAAGAACTATGTTTATTGTAGTTACAAAAGGGAAAGCCATAGATTTTATATATGAGAATCAGACTAATATAGGTGAAAGTATTACAAAATCCATGGAATTAATGATGGCTCAATCAAAACATACAGGCTTTTTTCCTATGGAGAATTTTCATTATTTTTATAGAGATATTCTTTCAAATTATAGTAATGCAATAGCTATATATGCAGGAGTAAATAAGCATCAAGAGTTGAATGTTGGTGGGGGAGAGGCAAGTCCATCAATAGTTACGCAAAGTGATATAAAACCTGGAGAAATGCCAAGACTGGGAACAGCAAAACGTGAATTTGTAGGTACTGCTGTTTTTAATGGAGATAAATTAGTAGGCAGTTTAAATCCCTATGAAACTAGATATATGCTCATAATAACCAATAAGTTCAAAAAAGGAATCATGACAATTGAGGATAAAAATTCTCCGGGAAACGGAATAATTTTGAGCATAAGAAATGGGAGAGCTACAAAAGTTCGAGGACGGTTGGTTAATGCAAAACCAGTTATTGATGTGGATGTAAATATAGAAGCTGATATCAATGCAATTCACAGCAGAATTAATTATGAGAGCTTAAAGCTTATAGAAAATTTAAATAAGCAGCTGAAGGAAGAGCTTCAGACCGGAATTGAAAAAACTATTGAAAAAACAAAAAATGAATATAAATCTGATATATTTGGATTTGGCAAAGCGTTCGCAGGTTACTTTCCTACAATACAGGAATGGGAAAAGTTTGATTGGCTGTCTCACTACCCTGACGCCAAAGTAAATGTGAATGTAACTGTTAATATAAGAAGAACCGGAACAAATATAGACTCCAGTCCAATTCAAAAAGGTACTATAGATGAATAAATAATTCTTAAGGAGAGAACTGTTGTGAAACTAATATTGTCACTGATTATTATAGCCTCTTGTTATTACAGTTTTTCCTATGGAGTATATCTATGGAAAACGGAAAAAAATAAAATTGCCGGATTTGGTGTTTTGTTTATAACATTGTTGGGAGTAATAGTTCCAATGGTGAATTTATATATTAATAAATAATAGTATATCACAGTTGAAATAAGCATCAAAAAATATAACATCAATATACACGAAATTAGACAATAAACGTATATAAGTAATATGACAAAATTTATTTAAAATGGAGGGGGATTTGTGCTTAAAAAATTATGTATGATTATACTAATGATGATGTTTTCTTTTTGGAATTTATCCTGTAGTCTAGTATATAAGCCTAATAATGTCGGAAATTCAAGTAATACGGGAGTAAATGACAATCAAAATCAATTTGCCCCCCATAGTACTGTAGAACCTTCAAAGCCAATTCCAAGTATAAAGCCTATAGATTCCATTAAACAACAAATAAGTAGAATGAGCCTTGATGACAAAATAGGACAAATGCTCATTGCAGGTATACAAGGCTATGAAATAGATAATAATACAATAAAGCTTGAAGAAAAGTATAAAGTAGGAGGATTTATAGTTTTAGGAGAGAATGTGAAAAGTACTCCGCAACTGCTAAAGCTTATAAATTCTATAAAGGAAAAAAACATAAACAGTAAAATACCGCTTTTTATATCCGTGGATGAGGAGGGCGGGAGTATAACAAGAATGCCAAAGGAATTTACAAAGCTCCCAACCAATAAGGTAATAGGCAACCTTAATAATGAGAAGTTTTCTTATGAAATAGGAAAAAATATAGCAGACGAAATAAAAGCTTTTGGTTTCAATATGGATTTTGCGCCAGTAATGGATGTTAATACTAATCCTAAAAATCCTGTAATTGGAGATAGATCTTTTGGAAATAATGCGGCACTGGTAAGTCGATTGGGAGTAAAAACCATGCAGGGACTTCAGTCTCAAAATATTATATCTGTAGTAAAGCATTTCCCAGGTCATGGGGATACATCTGTGGATTCACATCTTGGGCTGCCGACAGTGAATAATGACTTGGATAGACTTCAAAAGATAGAACTACAGCCCTTTGAAGCTTCAATCAGTAATAACACCGATGCGGTAATGATTGCACATATACTGCTGCCAAAGATAGATAAAGAAAACCCTGCGTCCATGTCAAAGGCTTTAATAAGTGACATTTTAAGAACCAATTTAAAATTTAACGGAGTAGTCATTACTGACGATATGACAATGGGCGCAATTCTTAAAAACTATAAAATAGGTGAAGCGGCAGTAAAATCAGTAAATGCAGGGGCTGATATTGTATTGGTGTGCCATGGATATGACAATATAATATCGGTATATGAAGCACTGAAAAGTGCTGTAATAAAAGGGAACATACCTGAAGAACGCATAGATCAAAGTGTTTACAGCATATTAAAACTTAAGGCAAAATATACTATAAATGATGAAATAAAGTCTACTGTGAATGTGGAGGCAATAAACAAAAGTCTAAATACACTACTGAAGAACTATATAAAATAAGAGATAAAAAACTGTAAAACCTATAATAGTTTTACAGTTTTTTGCTGAATATCTTATTGTTCAATGAATTTAGCTAATTCGCGGTTAAATTTATCCTTTTGATCATAGAATACGGCATGACCACTGTATTCAAAGGCAATCAATCGGGAATTCTTAATACCTTGCTTTTGTGCTTCAGCTAATGGGAAAAAGCATACTTTATCATGAATGCCGTGCATAATCAATGTAGGAACATCAATCTTTCCCATATCGGAAAATAATTGTTCTTCACCCAACCATGTGTTGGCTATTGCAGCAGTAGACCAGCCGGCAGCCTGAAGACCCAAGCGGAAGAACCAGTCTGAAAGTGCAGTTGTTATATGTTGAAAGAAAAACATATTACCAAAGTTTCGAAGCATTTGAGGACGATCCTGGCATGTTTCACGGATTATTTGAAGTACTACCTCTCTTGGCTGTCCAAATGGAAAGTAAGGGCGCTGAATAAGGCTAGGTACTGCCGCAGCACAAAGTACAAGTTTGGACACTCCAAATCCATTATGTCTGGACATATATCTGACTGCAATAGCTCCGCCGGTAGAATGCCCTAAAAGTGTTATGTTTTTAAGATTTAAAGCATCAATTACTGCTCTTACATCATCTGACAAGGTATCATAATCATAGCCTGTCCAAGGCCTATCAGATTTACCGAAGCCTCTTGTGTCTACACCGATACATCTGAAACCCATAGTCGGTAGTCTGTCAAATTGATATTCGAACAATTCATGACTTCCGGGCCAACCGTGTAGAAACAATATTGTCTTATTACCTTCAGGGTTAAGATCCTCAACATACATCTCTACATTTCCGCTAGCTTTAATATAATATCCCATAAAATATCTCCATTAATAAATATTACTTCTTTATAATTTTATTCTCTTGAAGACAAAATAATGATTTAATTTTACTTAGCTGTATTTAAAGCAAAAGCTATGAAATGGTCCACAAATCCTTCATCATAATTGCTTAAATAAACAAAATTAAAATCTCTTAATATTTTCATTCCTTCTATAGGCATAGTTTTAATAAACCCTGCTAAAAGTTCCTTTTTTATAGTCTCTTTGGAAATAATAGTATAGCCAAGATCATTTTCTACCAAAGATTTTATTGCCGATATACTTCCTAATTCCATATACGGCTTTAAACAATTTAAATCATAGCCAAGTTCAATTAGCTTGTTTTCGAGAATTTCTCTCGTGCCGGAACCACGTTCTCTTAATATTAGCTCTCCGTTTAAAATTTCATTAATTTTGATTTTTTTGTGTACCAAGAGTCTACTTTTTGCGGAAGCTGCCAGTACTAATTCATCATCTTTGAATTTCCTGTAACTATATTTAGACTTGTCAAAAAGCCCCTCAACTATTGCCAGATCTAAGTCTCTGTCCTTGAGCAGCTTTAATATTTCTTCTGTATTATGTACATGAAGTTTTATATTTATATTAGGATTTTCCTCTTTGTATTTAGCTAGAATACCCGGTAGTACATATCCTCCTATTGTCATGGAAGCACCTACATTATATGTCTTATAAATTGTGTTTTTATTCTTAAATTGCAGCTCTATATCTTTATACAACCGCTGCAAATCCATTGCATACTTTAGTAATACTTTGCCTTCCTCAGTTAATGTTATGTAACGTCCTTGCTTTTTTACCAATGTAACCCCGTAGTAATCTTCAAGAAATTTTATATGTTGAGATACGGCAGGCTGGGTAAGGTTCAATAGTTCTGCTGCTCTTGTAAAGTTTTTGACTTTAGCCAAGGTTAAAAAAGTGAGAATTTTTAGATCAAGCACGAATTTCATCTCCTTATGCATGAAGAATAATTTTAGTTTTCATTATACTATAAAAATTTATAGAAGTATAAGTATTTATTATTGGCACTTTTTTAATAAAAGTATTAATATAAGAAGGAAGCAATATTAATATTGACCATTAAGTTTATGACAAGGAGAGAATAATATGAAATTTTTAAAAGACAATTTACCCGGCATTATATTAAGTTTTTTTCTAGCTTTGGCAGCTAATTATTTGGGAAAGCAATTTCCCATAATAGGTGGAGCAGTATTCGGAATCGTATTGGGAAGCCTTATTAATAATTTCTTTAAGAAGCCACAGTATTTGGTGAAAGGAATATCATTTACCTCTAAGAAGGTACTTCAATGGGCAATTATAGTGCTTGGTGCAGGCTTAAGCCTTAAACAAGTATGGACTACAGGTATACACTCCTTCTCGGTAATGCTGTTTACTTTAGCCGCAGCCTTTATTGCAGCCTATGGCTTTGGCAGGCTTATGGGTATTCCCTATAAGCTCAAAACCTTAATAGGTGTAGGAACTGCTATTTGCGGAGGTTCAGCTATTGCTGCAGTATCACCTATAATTGAAGCTGACGAATCGGAAATAGCATATTCAATTTCTACTATATTTTTGTTTAACGTAATAGCCGTGCTTATATTTCCGTTGTTAGGGCATTTATTTGGCTTTACGGATAAAGCCTTTGGACTATGGGCCGGAACAGCCGTTAATGACACTTCTTCAGTAGTGGCAGCTGGTTACAGTTTCAGTAATGCAGCCGGAGCTTATGCAACAATAGTAAAGTTGACAAGAACAACAATGATAATTCCTATATCGTTAATTTTTGCATTTCTTACTGCTAGGAAGAAAAGAGAAGAAGCTAAGAACGATACTAAAGTAAATTACAGCTTAAAAAAGATCTTCCCATGGTTTATATTAGGTTTCTTGGCAGCATCACTTCTTAATACCTTGGGCTTATTCTCAGGACAAGTATTAAAGGTAGTAAATGAAACCGGAAAGTTTATGATTGTTATGGCATTAAGTGCTATAGGGCTAAACGCGGATTTTAAAAAGATGGCAAAAACAGGTATTAAACCAATACTATTGGGATTAATAGTGTGGTTCACAGTTGCGGTAGTGAGTGTAGGAGTGCAAAGTATTACCGGTCAGCTATAAAAATAAATGCTGAGGAGATTGCAAGTAAAATATATTTTGCAATTTCCCCAGCTTTATTATTTTTTGTCTAATTGCTGAATGTAACTCTTCATTTGAGATAAGTCCATCTGGC
>JAEZDX010000283.1 GCA_023417975.1 Bacillota bacterium | reverse complement strand
CCTATAGAGCGTAAATACATTGAAAATAAGATGATATCAGGTGCGCTGAGAGGCTTGGTTTCTACAAATGCACTGGAGCTTGGAATAGATATTGGGAAGGTTGACACCACAATTCTTGTTGGTTATCCGGGAACTAGGGCATCTTTTTGGCAGCAGACAGGAAGAGCCGGCAGAAGCGGAAGGTCCTGTACCAACTATCTTATATTGGATAATCTGCCCTTTGACCAGTATATCGCCATAAATCCGGATTGGCTCTTTGAAAGCGGAAGTGAAAGTGCTGTTATAGATAAAAACAATTTGTTGATTGAATTGGCACATATTAGGGCGGCGGCTGCAGAAATACCGCTGACTTTGGATGATATATCGCTTTTTCCTGATCTAGGTGAGACCATTCCGGTATTGCTTCGTGCCAAGGAATTAATAAGTCAGGGCGGAAAATTTGCGTGGTGTGGCAATGCTTTTCCCGCTGGTGATTTCAGTTTAAGAAATATAGATAAGGCAAGGTATAAGCTTATTAATAAAGAAAACAATAAAGAGATTACAGAAATGGATGAGCTGCAGGCGTTTAGAGAGATTCATAGCGGAGCTATCTACATGCATGCCGGTGTACAATATCAAGTAGTAAAATTAGATTTGGAAACAAAGACTGCCTATGCGGTGCCTTTTAACGGAAATTATTATACAATGCCCGGCGGTACTATAAGCATCAGAATTATACAGGAAACTAAAGAGAAGAATTACAAGCGGGTGAAGGTGGCCTTCGGAGACGTCAATGTTGATGAAATTATTTATATGTATAAAAAGCTTCAATTCCACAATCACCAGAACCTCGGTTTTGAACAGTTGGAAAAACCATTATCCAAGGATTACGATACGGAGAGTACATGGATACGAATCCCCGACAATGTAGTTACCACCTTCAGGCATCTGCTGCAAGAAAGTGAAAACGGACATGTGATAAGGAATAATCACTTTGAGGGAGTATGTTATGCACTGAAAAATGCAGCTATGATGGCAACTATGACGGAACAGGAAGATATCGGCGTGACAATGTCAAATAATGCAGCGGAGATAAGTGGGAACTTTGAGGATGAGGTTTATATGTTTATTTACGATAAATATATAGGTGGATTAGGTTATTCGGAAAAGGTGTTTGACCTTATAGAAAGAATAATTGAAAACGCCATAAAAATGGTCAGTGGCTGTAAATGTGAAAAGGGTTGCGCTGCCTGTATAGGAGATTACAAATTAGACAAAGCAATGGTGTTGTGGGGACTAAACAATCTGCTTGAAGAAATAGAAGCACCGAAGGATATTAAAATAGTGGAGTATGCTCCTGCAACCTTTATAAATAAACCCTTTAAGTTTAGAGAGCTGCACAATAAATGGAAAGAGTTTTGCGGATTTTTACAGGAAAATGGAGATGCCTTTGCAGCATTTTTAAGTTCAATAACGGAAGTGACTGTGGAAAATAATGTACTCGTGCTGTTAACGGATAATGCTTTTTATAAAGAATGGATTATGGAAAAAAACAATCATAAGAGCCTTATTAATATAATTACCTTTTATACGGATGCTCCTACTGGAGTTCGTTTGGAAATACAGTTGAAGGAGTCTGAAGAAAACAGATCGGAAGTAAAAAACAAGCTTCAGAGAAGATATAAGGATCTTATGGAATAGTAGACGTGACAATAGTAAATAGTTACGTACTGCAGAGAGTAACAGGAGGTCTGCATGGGATACGAGGAAACCTTGGAAAGATTGAATGAATACCAGAGAGAAGCTGTGATGGATGACAGTGAAGCCTGCATAGTAAATGCAAATGTGGGCAGCGGGAAAACTACCGTGTTGATAGCAAAGATATTATATCTCCACTATGCAAAAGATATAAGCTATACGGATATGGTGGTGCTGACCTTTACTAATAAAGCTGCCGATGAAATTAAAGAAAGGCTTAAGGCGCTGGATAGCAGTGTTTCCCCAGAGGAACTGGAGGGTTTCGGAACCTTTCACAGTGTGGCATTAAAATTACTCAGGAAGGATCTACCTGTAGAAACGCTTGGATATACGAAGGATTTTTTTGTAATAGAGCCGGAGGAGGAAGTGGATATAGCCTTGCAGCTTATACAAGAGGAAAAGCTGGTAATAAAATATAAGAACCGTTTAAAAAAGAGGCTGGAAGAGGCTGCGGCAGTGCAGGCTGAGGAGGAGAAAGTATCAAAATACAATGACCATATTTTCAAGTTGGTACAGCTCCTAAAAGAAGAAAAGATAAAACAAAATAAAATGACCTTTTCAAATTTGCTGGATAATGCAAATATACTACTGGATGCATCTGAACACAAGCCAAAATGGATTATAATAGATGAGGTGCAGGATAGCGATAGATTGCAGTTGGATTTTATCCATAAATTAAAGCACAGAAGCACAAGGATTTTTGCCGTGGGTGATCCAAATCAAGTAATTTACAGCTGGAGAGGCGGAGCAGCCCATGTAGTCTATTTACTGAAGCATAGATATAAAGCAAGGGAAATGTCACTGCCTATCAATTACCGCTCCAGCAGTTCCATATTGGAGGCAGCCCGGTGTTTTTTGGAAAGCGGAGAAGATTTAATTGGAGTGAGGGAACCGGGAAGCAAGATCATTGTGAAAAATCAATATAATCCTTTTAATGAGGCTTGTTATCTGGCAGACAAGATAAAAGACATACATAATAAGGGTATACCCTATAAAGAAATAGCTATATTTTATCGTCTCCAGGATCAGTCTAAGGTTTTTGAGGATGTATTTATGAAGGAAGAAATTCCTTTTCAGGTTTCACTGAAGAAAAATATAAGAGATATTCCTGTACTTAACTGGATGACTAAAGTATTACGCTTTTCTGTAAACCCCAGTGATGTGACTTCAGCAGTTTTTGTTCTAAGCAATAAGGACTACGGTGAAAATGTCACAGAAAAAGAAGCTGTGAAAATAGTAAAAGGGCAAAAATTAGGCGTGTCAATGTTGTTTGTCAAGATGAAGGAGTTTATGGAAAAATGCTTTGAAGCGAAAACCTCCAAGGAGCTCTATGATTATTTTGAATTGGATAAATATATTAAACCAACTGCTGTTGCTTATAAAGAAGATAAGGCTTACATAATCACTATGCTGGATATAATTGTGCAGTACATAAAAGAAAAGGATGTTGAATTTCTAGAAGGTCTTAAGAATTTTGTAAATTCCTCAGCTCTATATGGGGTGAATATACTTCAAAAGGATATAAACAGTGAGGTGGATTGTGTAAAGCTTATGACTTTACATGCTTCTAAAGGATTGGAGTTTTCTTATGTATTTATTACAGGAGTGAATTATGGTCTCATACCTTTACAAGCAAGAAACGAAGAAGAGGAAGAAGAGGAGCGCAGATTATTCTTTGTAGGAATTACAAGAGCAAAGGATTACTTAGAGCTATCTTATTATACTAATCCTGATTATTATAGGGCAGCCTCCGGTGAAAGTAAGTTTATCCGCATGCTTCCTAAGCATTTAGTGGAGACGGATGCAGTGGAAAGTGAATCGGTGAATCTCCAGGCTTTAAAAAAGCAGATTCAAAAGTCTATAGAAGAGAAGAAGGAAATAACAAGCCAAGCAGGCTTTGAGGAAGAGAAAACCAAAGTAGATTCAAATACAGCTAAAGACAATGAAGAAAGCGGATCAGTTTGTGCTGAAAGTCCCATAGCCGTTAAGCAAGTAAGCCATAAGAAATATGGCATAGGAAAAGTTGTTAAGGAAGATGAAATGATGCTTGAGGTGGAGTTCGAAAATTATGGAGTGAAAGAATTCATAAAAGCTTTCAGTGAACTGGAATTTTTATAAAACAATATAGAATAAAGTATGCCATCGGACTTAAAAAACTGATGGCATACTTTTTATGTTGTTCTATAAATCAAAAAACGGAAATTTGAATCAAAAGAGCACAAAGAAGGTACTTTAATCTCATTAACCAGGAGAAATGGGGTATTGGATTCTAAGAAAAAAATAAAATCATCTGAAGGATAATAAAGTATTATATCTACTGGCCTTTCATGCTTTTCCAATGAAACTTGAATGTTTTTAACAACCTTTGCAAATATCTGCATTGAAAAGGGGTTAAAGAAATAAAATTTGTTATCTGAGGGGCTAATTTCATATTTTTCTGCAAGGCAGTTTACGAAATTAACCTTATCCACTTTGTTTTTATTTATCTTTAGAAAGCTTTTTTTATTATCCAAAGCTTCCTCATAGAAAAATTTATTCATTTCAATTCCTGTAACAGTAGAGTAAAAAAAGTGATTTAGGTAAAAGTTAATTCTTCCTTTGCCGCAGCCGAAATCAACTACACTGTCATCAGCTGTAAGTCTATAATGCTCTGTTAATACTTCCAGAGCTTCATAGGAGGTTGGTTCGTATCTGTTGTAATGAAGTGATTCATATAACACCCTTTGATCTCCTGAAGTTTTTATATTCAACAATTTTTCATAATCTTGTTCTTTCATCACTTGTTACCTCTTACTTAAAATTCTAAGTCCATGGTATGAAGTATGCTAATAATTTCATATTTAAAGTATATAGTTTTAAAGTACGCAAGGCAACAATATATTCATAATTTAATATACCGGGAGATGCTATTTATCAATATTAGAAAAGCGGTACACTTATTTCTCTGCGATGGTTTTATAATCAAAAATATATGCATATATACTTATTATGATTAAGGTAAGATATATTTTTGATGAAAGGTTTAGAGAATTATGAACAAGGTTAAAATAAAAACGCTTTTTAAAGGTAAATACACGGGTAATATTATTATTTTATTTGCTTCCATTATACTTATATATTTAATTACTTCAATTTACTTCGCTTATCATTTTTTTTTCCATACAGAAATAAACGGGGTGAAAGTGTCATTAAAAGCTCATGCTAATACTGAGAAAACAATCAAAAGTTATGTAAAAGATTATAAGCTGGAGTTGATAGAAAGAGACGGCGAAAGAGAAGTTATATTGGGACAAGATATAGGAATGGTATTCAATGAAAAAAATAACATGCATTCAGTTTATAATAGGACAAGTTCACTGGCATGGGTAAGTTCTTTTTTTAAAAATACAAAATATTATGTGGATGACTTATATGTTTACAACAAAGATATTTTAATAAGTAAAATAAATGAATTAAAATGCTTAAATAAAAAAATTATTGAACCTAAAAATGTAAGTTTTAAGTATAATAACGGATTATATGAGCCTATGGCAGAAGTATATGGAAACAAAATAAATAAAGATAAGTTAATGAGCGTTATAGAAGCAAGTATATTAAGGGGTATAACAAAAATAGATTTAAATGAAAGTCTTTGCTACGTAGACCCAAAGTATACTTTAAGTTCAGATAAAACTCCTATAGCCCAAGATTTATTAAATACATTTGTTAATACAAGAATTACTTACTTATTCGGCAGTGAAAAGGAAATATTAGATGCATCTACGATTAGTGAATGGCTTGGAGTTAATGATAATTTAGATGTTACAATAAATCAAATAGCTGTAATGAAATATATAAGAGAGTTAAGCAAAAAGTATGATACGGTTGGAATTAAAAGAAATTTTAAGACGTCCATAGGTAAAGT
>JAEZDX010000179.1 GCA_023417975.1 Bacillota bacterium | reverse complement strand
GCCTACAGCTGTATTGACTCCACAGGAAATACAGGAGCTAATGTCGGTTATGAGAAGTATGGCGTCTGAGGGAAAAACAATATTGTTAATAACTCACAAGCTTAAGGAAATAAAAGCCGTTGCAGATAGATGTACTGTAATACGAAAAGGAAAATCTGTTGCAACAGTTAATGTAAAGGATGTTTCTGAAGAAAAAATGGCAGAAATGATGGTAGGAAGGCATGTAAACTTTAAAGTTGAGAAAAAACCGGCCAAACCTGGAAACGTAGTTTTTAAAATTGAAAAATTAAACGTTATAGGGAGCAGAGGAGTTAAAGCGGTAAAAAACGTTAATTTATCGGCTCGCTCAGGTGAAATATTAGGTGTTGCAGGAATAGAAGGAAACGGCCAGACTGAGCTTATTGAAGCTATAACCGGCTTGAGGGAAACAGAATCAGGCAAAATATTCATTAACGATAAAGATATTTCTGAGCTTTCTGTAAGACATAGAAGCGAGAAGGGCCTTGGACACATACCGGAAGACAGACATAAATATGGACTTGTATTGGATTTTACTTTAGAAGACAATATGATTTTAGAAAATTATTATAAGGAGCCTTATTCAAAGAGAGGCATTTTAAATAGAGATAAGATTCACTCCTATGCTGAAGAACTCATAAAGCAGTTTGATGTGCGTTCAGCAGAAGGTGCATATACAAAGGCAAGAAGTATGTCCGGAGGAAATCAGCAAAAAGCGATAATTGCGAGAGAGATAGACAGATCCCCTGAGGTAATGATAGTAGCACAGCCAACAAGGGGTCTTGATGTAGGAGCTATTGAATATATTCACAGAAGACTTATTGAGGAAAGAGATAAAGGTAAAACAATTATATTATTTTCTCTTGAACTGGATGAAATATTGAATGTTTCTGACAAGATTGCCGTTATGCACGGTGGGGAAATTGTTGATATATTGGATGCAGATAAGACAAACGAAAACGAATTAGGTCTACTGATGGCAGGAGGAGGAAAAGGTTCACATGCGTAAAAATAGATTTTTAGTATCGGTATTGGCAGTAATATTAGGATTTATAACCGGTGCCATTGTTATGCTTATAACCGGACATAATCCTGCTCAAGCATATAGGGCATTATTAAAGGGTGCCGGGTTTATAGTAACTGTATCTAAGGATGCAACCTGGAAGGACATTGTTTTCAATCAGCGTTTCGGTGATACTTTGTTGAATATGACAACCTTAATTTTGACAGGTCTGTCTGTTGCCTTTGCGTTTAGAACAGGACTCTTTAATATTGGAGTTTCAGGTCAAATGCTTATGGGAGGCTTTTTTGGGAGTGTTATCGGCGTAAAGCTGGCACTACCTTCCTATATACATGTTCCTTTGGCAGTAATTGCAGCTGTAATTGGTGGAGCATTATGGGCTATATTACCGGGTATATTAAAAGCCAAATACAGAATACATGAAGTTGTTACTACAATTATGATGAATTATATTGCTGTATGGACAGTTTATTATTTTGTTCCTCTAATTATGAGAGGAAGCTTTGACACTGAGTCTAAGATTATTAATCCTTCAGCTTCACTAAGAACTAAGGGACTCACGGAGTTTTTTCACGGTTCCAATGTAAATATAGGTTTGTTCATAGCATTGGCTGCAGTTGTATTTGTTTGGTGGCTGCTGGAGAAGACAACTTTCGGATATGAGTTGAAATCCGTTGGATTTAATATTAATGCTTCTAAGTATGCCGGAATGAAAGTTAATAAAAATATGGTTTATTCCATGATGATTGCAGGCGCTTTAGCGGGACTTGCAGGGGCAACTTTCTATCTGGGATATGCGGATAATATGAAAATAGGCACTCTGCCTTCTCAAGGTATTGATGGTATAGCTGTAGCATTACTTGGACTGAATGCTCCCGTAGGAGTACTGCTTTCAGCATTTTTATTCGGTATAATGAATGCGGGAAGTTTGTTTATGAATTCTGCTACAGATGTACCAAATGAACTGGTTTCTATAATAGTTGCCATAATTATTTACTTTGCAGCTACAAGTTTGATGCTGGAATCTTGGCTTAATAGAATCAGGAAAATATTTAAAAAGAATGAAGGTGAAAAGAATGTCGTGGAATAACATAATAAGTATAGTTAATCTAGCAATTGCATACAGCGCACCTCTTATAATTATTGCACTGGGTGGTCTATTCAGTGAAAGAAGCGGAGTTGTAAACATAGGTTTGGAAGGCTTGCTTGGAGTAGGTGCTTTTGCTTCGGCAGTAGTTATATTACAGTTCGGTCCATCCCTTGGAGGAGCAACTATATATGTATCTTTGATTGTTGCAGCTATAGCAGGCGGATTATTTTCCTTACTTCATGCTTTTGCCAGTATAACCATGAGAGCTGATCAAGTAGTAAGCGGAACGGCTATTAACTTGTTAGCTCCTGCACTGACTTACTTTCTTTCAAGAAACCTTACTGGAGGAAAAGCTATTATAGAAGTAAGCGGTTTGGGATACTTTAAATTTCCATTATTGTGGAGAATTCCTGTAATCGGACCATTGTTCTTTGAACGTTCTTATACTACCACCTTCATAGTATTGGCTATTGTACTTTTAAGCTGGTATGTTTTATATTACCGTCCTTTCGGATTAAGATTGAGAGCATGCGGAGAAAATCCTCAAGCAGCAGATTCGCTAGGTATAAATGTTGTTAAAATGAGATACTTAGGAGTGACAATTTCAGGTTTATTGGCAGGTCTTGGCGGCGGAATACTGCTTAACACTGTTCTTCGTCAATTTTCTGACTTGGTATATACCGGATTTGGCTTCTTGGCACTGGCAGCGTTGATTTTTGGCAAGTGGAAGCCTTGGAACGTACTTGGTGCAGCTATCTTCTTCGGCTTTGCCAGAACCGTTGCAGACAGCTCTCAGATAATTACGGCACTAAAGGATATGCCAAACATAATATTCCATACCTTCCCGTATGTGGCTACTTTAATCGCACTAGTAATATTTTCTAAAAACGCGGTTGGACCAAGGGCTGCAGGGGAACCTTATGATCCCGGAAAACGTTAGAATAAAAAGAAAAGAGGATGCCGCAGAAATACTTGTAAAGGTGTTTGGCGGCATCCTCTTTTATATGAAAAAATATGTTGAGTTTTAACAGCTTTTATTATGCTTTTTTATTCTCCAAATGACTCCGGTTCCGGTTTCATAGTCATTATCGTCTGAAATCACGCCGAAATCCACAATAAACATGGAGCCTTTATTACTGAACATTACATCAATTGGAGTTTCAAAGCCTCCATCATTTGTATAGGAAGCAGGAAAACCAGATTTGTTTGCTGCAAACACGGATACAGCTCCGGTATTGTTGTCTATTTTGGATACTCTGTGTCCTACATTAGGTGAAGGAACAGTTCTCTTTCCTTTACAGCCTATGTTTCCGAATTCTGCTATAAATATATCACCTGCATTGCCGAAATTTTCATCTGGACTGAAATCAAAACCCATTATACCCGAATGTGAGGGAAAAGCTGCAAAAGGCTTAGGAGGAGACATAGGGTGTTGAGCTAGTAAAAACTGAGGTTGTGGATAGTTTTTTGGTTTAAAAATAGCATTGGTTATAGGCATCCCACCGGAATAATCAGGCCAACCATACCACACATTTTGAAAAATCAACTGAAACTCATCTGGAGAATTTTCGATGGGTCTGCTGCCGCGGGTATTCATACCGTGATTGGCGGCAAAAAGCTTATTTAGTTTATCGAACTTTATCCTGAAAGGATTTTTCAAACCCCAGGCTACAAGTTCCAAATCTGAACCGTCGGGATTTGCTCTTAGTATACTGCCGGTTGCTTTAACAACTCCTTTTATCTGTTCGGTATTGCTAATGGGGGTTCCGAATGGAGAAAAGGCACCGGTGAAAGCTTCTTCGAAGATTGAAGGAGTAAATAAATTACGTGTTCTATAATTAAGCCCATTTACACAGATGCTGTTTCCCGGATAGTCGTGAAAGAATGGATACTTTTTTACCCAATGGGAATTATCTTCCCCTACAACACCTGAATTTGTAGCTGTGCCTTGACCAAAATACATTTTACCGTCATTGCCGAAGGTAACTTGGTTGTTATAATGATCCCCATAGCTTGGGAGCCCTGTCAATATATTTATTACTTTCCCGTTAGGCTTTAAAATTGATATAACGCCTCTATGGGATACATATATATCACCGTTATAAAAACTAATCCCTGTCAGTGGTGCATGAAAACCATCTGCAATAAGTTCAAAATGCTTTCCGGAGTATTTGTATACTTTTCCGTTTTTGTCTCCTGCGCCGGAGTCTGCCAAATACATGTCTCCATTTGCAGTTGTAATAAGACTCACAGGAGCCGTCAGTCCCGAAGCAAACACTTCTATGCTGTAGCCCTTGGGCAGCTGAATATCTTTAGGATTTATCTTTCTTTCTCTTTTTGATTTTCTTTTTTCACAAATATCATTTTTATGGCTCATGAATAACTCCCATATGGCATAGGTATCAGTTCATAATATGTGTTTTAAGGTTAAATGTTACCTTAAATATTATTTCATAAAAACTACAGTTTTATTTCACAATGCACATTACTTCGAATAGGCTCATAATATGAAAATATCATTTGATATATAGTGTGAGGTTAATGTGTTGAAATGTTATGCTGTTCCTGAAGTTTCAGAAGATTGTGCATCCGGTCCGTTGAGGGAACTTTATGAGGATATAAAGCTCGTTTTGAAAGTGCCTGTAATAAATTCTGTTTTTAGAACCTTGGCATGTTACGACAGGTTCTTATTTCTCGCATGGAATCAGATAAGGCCAAGCTTGTTAACGCTTAACTTTGAAGAGGCAGCGGAAACACTCAGACATTTCAATATATCCGTTGTAAACCCAATTACAGATTGGCATATATACTATAGTGATATTCAAATAAATATAATAATAAATATAATAAGAAGCTTTAATTACGCGAATGCAAAGCTTTTGCTCATGGTATGTGCCTGGGCCGAAAGTCTAAGCGAAAGGCCGATTTACGGAGCAGGGAACAACAAAGGAAGAATAAAACCGGGTGTAATACCAGAATTTCCTGATATAAAATTGATAGAATTTAATGAAACTCCTTTAAATATAAAAGAACTATATGAAGATATTGCAAAGACCTGTTGTGAGTTTAGTATTGCTTCCGATTTTAGGGTGTTAGCCAATTATCCGTCATTTCTTATAGAGAGTTGGAAGGGACTCAGACCTTATGTAAACTCGCAGGAGTATAGAGAATTGAAGTCAGGCATAAAAAGTAAAGCTGTGGAATTGATACATTCCATGCCATTTGCTGTAACAATTGATAAAGAGATACTTGAAAAGCTATATACACCAAAGGATATTGCAGCCATCATAGGCTTCATTTCTATGTTTCAAGACACACTTCCCGGATTAATAATTAATGGAGAATTTTTTAAAAAGATAATTGAAAAGACGGAATAAGTCGAAAATTTTATTAATACAATTTTCAAAAATGAAAATACTAAAGATTAAAGGAGGGATTGACATGGCTGATAATAAGAATAAAGAACATTTTATGGCTGCGCCTATAGAAAGACATGAAACGGCGGCTTGGGATAACGTAGTTGATTTGAAACCTGTTTCCAAAGTAATTATACCCGGTGAATCTGATGTGCGTGATGCAAAAGATTATGTAGACGCAAATCAAAAGTAGCCAAAAGGAGATTTAACGTTGAACGTTAAATCTCCTTAATTTTAGTAATTCATCTCAGACATCCTCTTGTAATTTTCGTATCTTTCACGGGCATGCTTTGCAGAAGTATCGTACATGTTGTCTGCTACCTCAGGGAAAGTAGCTGCCAATGAGGAGTAACGAATTTCACCTTTTATAAAGTCTATATAAGACTTAGTTGGTTCTTTTGAATCAAGTATAAATGGATTCTTGCCATCGTCCTTTAATGTAGGATTGTATCTATATAGGTGCCAATATCCGGATTCTACAGCTTTTTTCTCTTCTGCTATACTAGTTCCCATACCGGTCTTTATACCGTGACTTATACAAGGTGCATAGGCGATAATAAGTGATGGACCGTGATAGGCTTCGGCTTCAACTATGGTTTTTATAGTATGATTCATGTTTGCGCCCATGGCAATTTGAGCAACATATACATAACCATAACTCATGGCCATCATTCCAAGATCTTTTTTTCTCATTTTCTTTCCGGCAGCAGCAAATTTAGCTACAGCTGCTGATGGCGATGATTTTGAGGATTGACCTCCTGTATTTGAATAGATTTCAGTATCCATAACAAATATATTGACGTCGTCACCGGAAGCCAATACTTGATCAAGACCTCCATAGCCAATATCATAAGCCCATCCGTCTCCGCCAATTAGCCACTGAGATTTCTTAACAAGATAATCCTTCAGATTCATTATTTCATCGATATTTTTGTTGGCCTTATAATCACCTTTCTCTATTGCTTGAATAATCTTTGCAGAGGCTTCTTTTGAGGCTTTTGCATCATTATAACCTTCAAGCCACAAGTTAAACGCTTCTCTAAGCTCAGCAGTTGTGTTGTCATTCATCAATTCCAGATTTATCAAGGATGCAATTCTTTCACGCATCTGAGTAACGGCTAGATACATGCCGTACCCATACTCGGCATTGTCTTCAAACAATGAATTACCCCAAGAAGGACCTTTACCT